>JAISNE010000219.1 GCA_031276375.1 Accumulibacter sp. | reverse complement strand
CTGACCACCCGCATCGCCTGGCTGATTTCGACGGGACAGGCCGGACCGCATGGCATCCTGGCGGTGACCTTCACCAACAAGGCCGCCAGGGAAATGCTCACGCGCCTGTCGGCGATGCTGGCGATCAACATTCGCGGCATGTGGATCGGCACCTTTCACGGCTTGTGCAACCGTCTGCTGCGCGCCCACCATCGTGAAGCCGGGCTGCCGTCGACTTTCCAGATTCTCGATTCCGCCGATCAGCATTCGGCGATCAAGCGCCTGCTGAAAAATCTGGGTGTCGACGAGGAACGGTTCCCGCCGCGCGAGCTGGCCGCGTTCATCAACGCGCACAAGGAGCAGGGCATCCGCGCGGCGCAGGCCGAAGCCTATGACGACTACACGCGCCGCCGCGTGGCGCTGTACGCCGAGTACGACGCGCAGTGCCAGCGCGAAGGCGTGGCCGATTTCGCCGAACTGCTGCTGCGCACCCACGAACTGCTGTGCCGCAACGAACCGCTGCGCCGCCACTACCAGGAACGCTTCCGGCATATCCTCGTCGACGAGTTCCAGGACACCAACCGCCTGCAATACGCATGGCTGAAGCTGCTCGCCGGGCACGACGGCGGCGCGGCCCCGGCCGGCGGCGCCTGCCTGTTCGCGGTGGGCGACGACGACCAGAGCATCTACGCCTTTCGCGGCGCCGAGATCGGCAACATGCGCGACCTGGAGCGGGAATTCAACGTCGCCAAGGTCATCCGGCTCGAACAGAACTACCGCTCGCACGGCAACATCCTCGACGCGGCCAACGCGCTGATCGAGAATAATCGCGGCCGGCTCGGCAAGAATCTGTGGACCGACGCCGGCGCGGGCGAACCGATCCGCGTCTTCGAAGGTTTCTCGGATATCGACGAAGCGCGTTTCGTCACCGACGAAGTGCGCGAACTGATCCGCGACGGCCTCCCGCGCCAGCAACTGGCGCTGCTGTACCGCTCCAACGCCCAATCGCGCGTGCTCGAACACCATCTGTTCACGGCGGGCGTGCCGTACCGCGTCCATGGCGGCCTGCGTTTCTTCGACCGTCAGGAAGTCAAGCACGCGCTCGCCTACCTGCGGCTGATCGCCAACCCGAACGACGACACGGCCTTCTCGCGCGTGGTCAACTTCCCGTCGCGCGGCATCGGCGGCCGCAGCCTCGAAGCCCTGCAAGACGCGGCGCATCGCGCCAACTCCAGCCTGTACAACGCGGCCGCCGGGCTGCCGGGCAAGGCCGGGACGGCGGTCGGACATTTCGTCGGTCTGATCGAAGGACTGCGCGCCGAAACGGCCGGATTGCCGCTGCCGGAAGTCATCGAACATCTGCTCGAAAAAAGCGGTCTGCGCCAGCATTACCTGAACGAGAAAGAAGGGCGCGAACGGCTGGAAAACCTCGATGAACTGGTCAACGCGGCAACCAGTTTCCTTCGGGAAGAGGACGGCACGCTGGCCCATCCGGCCGAAGAGGACGCGCTGGCATCCTTTCTCGCGCACGCCTCGCTCGAAGCCGGCGAGCATCAGGCCGGCGAAGGCCAGGACGCGGTGCAGTTGATGACCGTGCACGCCGCCAAGGGCCTGGAGTTCGATGCGGTATTCATTACCGGGCTGGAACAGGGCCTGTTCCCGCACGAGAATTCGACCGCCGAGCGCAGCGGGCTGGAAGAGGAAAGGCGGCTGATGTACGTGGCGGTGACCCGCGCGCGCAAGCACCTCTACCTCACTCACGCGCAAACCCGCCTGCTGCACGGGCAGACGCGCTATTGCGTGCCGTCGCTGTTTCTCGAAGAGCTGCCGGAGAATTTGCTGCGCCCGGTCGGTCCCCGGCCGGACCACGCGCCCGCGGCGCGCTTCGCCGCCGAAAGACACGCCGGAGCCGCGCGCGGCGGCGAGCCGGAAAGCATCGGCGGCTTTCACATCGGCCAGAACGTCCAGCATCCCAGGTTCGGCCTTGGCGTCATCGTCGACGCCGAGGGCAGCGGCAGCAATACGTGCGTCCAGGTCAATTTCGGCGCGCACGGAATGAAATTGCTGGATTTGAAGTATGCCAAGCTGACCCCCGCCTGACGCGGAACGCGGGCCGGCAAAAAATTGGCGACAGCCCTTCATGGCGGTCGGTCCAATACCAGGTCGCGCTCATGCCAGGTTGCGCTCAACGGGCCGTCGATATGCCAGTCCGGCGTATCGGGATTCCGGTCATTTTTGTATAAGTCCCACGAAGCGGGCGAGACGCCCGCGCTCCCGGTCCTTCGCGCGCTGAGCCAATGGAGCGCGGGCGTCCCGCCCGCGATACGAGTCCTGGTAGTCAGTCACGCTGGAAAGCAAGGACTCGATGGCGGGTTTTCATACCAAGTTGCCGCCAAACGATTGTGATACGAAAAAAAATGACCGAAATCCCGATACGTCGGACTTGCGTATTGACGGCCTATTGAGCGCAACCTGGTGTCAGGCCATGCTTTCGTGCCCCCTCTCGCTTTTTTCAAGACGAGGCGGTCAAAATACCCGTCATTCCCGCGTAGGCTTAGAATCCAGAAAAGGCGCGAAATACTGGATTCCAAGCCTGCGCGGGAATGACGGGCGCGGGGGACGGCTGGGTGTTGCGGGATCAAGTCCGACGTGTCAGGATTTCGATCATTTTTGGCATATCCGCGATGGTTTGACTGCAACTTGGTATGGCACGGACCTGGCGGCCCTCGCAATGACGAGGCTTGCGCCTTGTCGCTGATTTCCTGCCGCAACGAATCTTCCGGAACAATTCATTTTCCGATATTGCCCCGTGGGATAGAGGCGGTTTCTCTCGATTATTCACATTTTTCCCACTGGAAATCCAGCACATTGCG
>JAISNE010000013.1 GCA_031276375.1 Accumulibacter sp. | reverse complement strand
AGGAAGACGAGCACGGCGATCAGCGCGCAGATGGCGACGATGAACGGAATCGAGGCGATCGAGTATTCCTCGATCGAGACGTCCATCAGCGCGCAGACGGCGAACATGGCCGAGCCGCTCGGCCAGGTCATGCCGCCCAGCGTGGTGATGCTCATCATCAGGATGCCGAAATGCACCGGGTCCATCCCGACCTTGACGATGATCGGCACGAAGATCGGAGTCAGCAGCAGCACCATCACCGTCGATTCGAGCGCCAGCCCGCCGAGCAGCAGGAACATCAGGATCAGCAGCACGATCAGCGCCGGATTGGTCACGCCCTCCAGCATCCAGGTGGCGAGATTCTGCGGTATCTGCAAGTAGATGATGGCGAAGCCGACCATGCCGCTGAACAGGATGATGAGCATGATCAGCCCGGTGTCCGAGCAGGTGTGCGCGAAGGCGTCCCAGACCTTTTTCAGCGTCAGTTCGCCGTGGGCGAGAAAGCCGACGGCAAGCGCGTAGAAGACGGCGAAGGAACCGACCTCCGAGGGCGTGAACAATCCGCCGCGGATGGAGAACACCAGCGCCACCGGAAACAGGATCGCCCATTTCGCTTCCCAGGCCGCGGCGCTCAGGGCGCGCACGGTGGGTTTGGCGGAATCGGCGACGACGTAACCGTGCCGTTTGGCGATCAGGTAGGCGGTCAACATCAGCACGGCCATCATCAGCATGCCGGGAATGATGCCCGCCAGGAACAGCCGGCCGATGGACACCTCGCCGATGAAGCCGTAGAGGATGAGCCCGATCGACGGCGGGATGGTCGCCGTGATCAGCGAGCCGACGGCGATGGCCGCGCTCGAGTAGCCCTTGCCGTAACCCTTGGCGATCATCGTCGGCCCCAGGATGCGCGCTTCCATCGCCGCGTCGGCGACGGCGGAACCCGACACGCCGCCCATCAGGGTCGACAGCACGATGGCGACCTGCGCCAGACCGCCCGACATCCAGCCGACCGCCACCATCGACACTTTCAAGAGGCGGCTGGTGATGCCGCTCTCGTTCATCAGGTGGCCGGCGAGCACGAAGAAGGGCACGGCGAGCAGCGGGAAACTCTGGCTGATCGCCGCGGTCTTCTGCACGCCGATGGACAGCGGCATGCCCGCGTCGAAAACGAAAAAGACAAAGCCGGAAAGCGCCGTGGCGAAAGCCACCGGCATGCCCAGCAGCATGAATACGACGAAAACGACGGTAATCATCAACATGTCAGAGCTCCAGGGGAGGAGGAACGGCGTCCTTGTCGGCCTCGGTCCGGTTGTAGACCAGCGCGCCCTGCGCGCGCCGGCGCCAGGCGTCGACCATGTTGTAAATGAGCGACAGGCCGAGCAGGATGCTGCCCACCGGCACGGCGGCGGTCACCCAGGCGTAGGAAAGATTGCTGTCGCCGAACAGGCGTTCCTTGTTGAGGATGGTGAGATCGATCCCCTTGACGACCATGACGGCGAGAAAGGCCAGCATGATCAGCGTGCAGAACACTTCCGCCGCGAAACGATACTTGTACGGAAGATACTTGATCGGGATTTCCATGCCGAGATGGGTCTTGTCGCGCATGGCCTTGTCCGCGCCGAGAAAGCACGTCCAGATGAACAGGAGCTGCGCGAGGTCGACCGACCAGGGCAGCGGATAGCCGAAAAAGCGCGTGATCGCGGCGACGAAAACGAGCGCGGTAATGATGGCGAGCAAGACGACGCAAATCGCCACTTCGATTTGACTGAGGCGTTTGACCATGAGAGCACCTTTCCGCGCGCGGGGTCCTCGCTGGAACCCCGCGGCGATGCGTTGAATTGTTTACGCGGGAAAACTGTTGTCGCTACTTGATCGCCCGCACCTTGTCGCGCAGTTCGCCGTAGCCGAATTTGTCGTAGACGCCCTCGGTCGCCTTCTGGAAGGGGGCGAGATCAATCTCCTCGACCTTCATCCCCGCGGCCGCCAGGCTCTTGGTGATTTCATCGAGCCTGTCGCGCGTGCCATAGGAAGCCAGGTCGCCGGCCTTGAGCGCTTCCTCGCGCAGCGCCTTCTGCAGCTCGGGCGGCAGCGAATTGAACCATTGCGCGCTGGTGACCACGCCGGAAATCAGGTGAATGTGATGGGTCTTGGTCAGGTTCTTGGTCACTTCCTGAAGCTTGGAGCCTTGCCCCGCCGGAAGCTGCGCCTCGACCGCGTCGATCACCTTTTGTTCGAGCGCCGAATAGACTTCGGCCCAGGGCATCGGCGTCGGCGTCGCGCCCATCGCGCGGATCGATTCGAGCCAGATTGGCGCGCCGATGGTGCGCACGCGAACGCCCTTGAGGTCGGCCGGCGTCTTCACCGGATTCTGGGTCCACAACTCGCGCTCGCCCTGCCACCAGTTGAAGGACAGCACCTGATGGCCGGACGCCTTGGCCAGCTTGACCGACCATTCATCGAGCAGCGGCGAGGTCACCACCTTGCGGATGCTGTCGTAGCCACCCGGAACGAGATAAGGCGCGCTGAGTATGCCGAATTCCTTGACGAAAGTGGAAAGCCGGCCGCCGTCGACCACGACCGCCACCGGCGCGCCGGCGCGCGCCTGTTCCAGCACATCGTCGTCCGGGCCGAGCTGCGAATTGGGAAACAGCTTGACTTCGAGCTCGCCATTCGAACGCTTGGCCATCGCCTCGCGGAAACTCTCCAATCCCTTGTACAGCGGATCGGTGGTCGTCAACGCGGTGTTGACGCTCAGGGTATATTTCGCCGC
>JAISNE010000075.1 GCA_031276375.1 Accumulibacter sp. | reverse complement strand
ATCGCGGCGGGCGATGCGCGCGATGGCCAGGGCGATGAGTTCCCGATGCATGCGGCTGTTGGTCAGCCGGGTCTTGCCCAGCCAGGGCAGCGGCGCGTCGGTCACCGCCAGCGCCGTCTTGGCGTCCGGCGTCTGGCTCCGGGGCAGATAATTCATGTCGCGGCGCGCGCCGGTCAGGCGATTGTTTTCGATCAGCCGGCGGATGCGCGCCCATACGTCGCCGGCCAGGACGCGCTTGTCGACGATCAGCGCCTCGAGGATCGGATGACAGGAGTCCGGCGGGTCGATCAGGTTCAACCAGAGCGGCGTCGCCTCATCGAGCGCGCTCGCGTCGTTGCGCGCCAGCCGGCTTTGCAGCGCATAACAGGCCAGTTCCTGATCCGGCCGCGCCAGCGCCGGGTATTCGGCGTCGAAAAGGGACCACTGCCGCCGTTGCCCCAACTGCTTGAGCCAGTCGCCGCGAACCTTCTCGGCGAGGCAGTCGCCCTCGTTGGCGGCCAGGAAGGCCATGACCGCCGCAGGATCGAGATCGCCCTTCAAATCCAGTTGCAACCGCCAGTAATCGACATAGACCGCCAGCTCGTGCGTCCGCAGCTTGCCGGCCAAGCGTTCGAGCCGCGCGCGGTCGCCCGCGTGCGTGGCGTTCCGGGCGGCCAGGAACGTCTCGTCCATCTCGTCCAGGGACTCGGCCGCCATCGCCGGACACAGGCAAAAAAGGATGAACAACAACGGAAAAGCGGCAAAACGGAACTTCATGATATGCTGGAAAACCCGAAAACACAGCTTTTCAGCATATCACATGCCAATCGATCCGGCCCTCGAAGGCGGCGGTCATCCCGACGGCGACGATGCTTGCCGGGCGGCGCGGCGGCGCGAACTGCGGCGCGCGGCCATCGCGCGCCGCATGGCCTTGAGCCGGGACGATTACGCGCAACGCGCGCAGGCGCTCCGCGGGCATCTCCAGTTGAATTTTCCGCGGCTCGCCGCCATGCGGGTCGGTTTCTGCTGGCCGATCAACAACGAGCCGGATCTGCGCCCGCTGCTCGAAACGTGGATGCGGGCGGGCAACGCCGGCTTCGCCGCGCTGTTGCCGGTGGTGCGCGAGCGCGATGCCGCGCTCGCTTTCCGCCGCTGGCGGCCGGGCGCGGCGATGGTGGTGGATCGCTACGGCATTCCCGCGCCCGCCGAAGGCGACTTCGCGCAACCGCAGGCGCTGTTGATCCCGCTGGCCGCTTTCGACCCCGCCGGCTTCCGGCTGGGCTACGGCGGCGGCTATTTCGACCGCACGCTGGCCCGGCTGCGCCCCCGCCCGCTGGCGATCGGCGTCGGTTTCGAACTGTGCTGGGTGGACAGCATCCTCCCCGAACCGCACGACCAGCGCCTCGACGCCGTCGTCACCGAGGGCGGCGTTTTCGGGTTTCGGGGATCAGGAGTCAGGGATCAGGAGTCAGGAGTCAGTAAATCTTGCGGCGGCGAAGCCGCCGTGATTTCTACTGATCGCTGAAACCTGATTCTTGTTGGGTCTCATACCAAGTTGCGCTCAATAGGCAGTCAATACTCCAGACTGACGTGTCAAGATTTCAGTCATTTTTTTCGTATCACGATGGTTTGGCTGCGACTTGGTATCAGGTGGCTTTTTGCGCGGCGCCGTCCTTGGCCGGCGACGGTTTCTTCCGCGTTTTCGGCTGCGGCGGGGGCGGGGGCTGTACCGGCGGCAGTCGCGGCGCGATTGTCTCCAGCTTGTTCTCGCGCATGTAGGCGTCCATGTCGCGCCATCCTTCGTAGATCGAGGCCCTGGGCAGCCACGAATAGATGGCGTAACAGTCTTCGATGGCGCGGCCGGATTGCCGACAGGCGCCGCCCACCGCGCGCCCGTCCGCGTCGTCGCGCGCCACCTTGGCCGCCGTCTCGATCCCCATCTGCTGCTGGATGGCGTCGCAACCGGACAGCAGGACGAGCAGCGCCGCGGCGATCAGGGGCATGCGCAACGAGGTCCAACGCTTCTTAGCCACGAATGTGTCCTGGTGGATTTGGAAATATCCGGCATTTTTTCATAAATCGGCGACTCGATGAAATGTCCGGGGTCATCGCCGGCGAATGCCCGGCGGGCCGGCGGACGAAAAGGAGGGGAACCCGGCCATCCGGCCTTCAATCGAGAAATCGAGCGGACAAGCATGGTTTCTAGGATAATGCACTCTTGGTCGAATTTCCCGGAATAGGCAATGTCTTTCTTCAAAATAGCCGTGGCGCTCGGTTTTCTCGTCTTGTCGGTTTCGGCGCCGGCCGCGCCGCAATCGGCGGTTGTGTCCAAAGCAACCGCGTCCAAATCGGCAAGATTCAGGCCGGCCGCGCCCAAACCGGCGGCGGGGCCGGTGATGCTGGAGTTGTCGCACCAGCTCGATGAGTTGCGGGCCGAACGCCTGGAGCCGTTCATCGAAAATTTCAACAGGCAGAGCAAGGACGCGCGGGTGAAACTGGTGCGGCGCGGCGAGGGCGATCCGCCCAGACACCTCAATCTGGTGACCAACGAGGAGTACGCGCGCTTCCTGGCCAGAAAATCCAGCTTCAAGCCGCTCCATCAGGTGATGCGCGAGGCGAAGGCGCCGTTCGATTCGGCCAAATTCTCTCCGGAACTGCGCGGCGCTCCGGGCAACGCCAAGGGGCAGTGGTTCGCCCTGCCGGTGGCTTTTTCGACGCCGGTGCTGTACATCGACAAGGCGGCCTTCCGGAAGGCCGGTCTCGATCCGGAGTCTCCGCCCGGCACCTGGGTCGAGATGCGGGAGATCGCCGGCAAGCTGGCGGAGGCGGGCCATCCGTGTCCCTATACGACTTCCTGGCCGGCCTTGATCCTGATCGACAACACCAGCGCCTGGAACGGCGCGGCGGTCAACGACGCCAAGGGCCAACTGGCCTTCAACGGTCTGTTGCAGGTCAAGCACATCGCCATGATGGCGAGCTGGCACAAGGCCGGCTATTTCATCTATTTCGGCCGGCGCGACGAAGCCGACCAGCGTTTCGCCGATGGCCAGTGCGCCATGCTGACCAGTTCTTCCTCGCTGTTCGCGACCTTGCCGGAGAGGAGCAAGCAGAACGTCGGCGTGTCGCCGCTGCCGTATCACGACGACGTGCCCGGCGCGCCGCAGAATACGCTCGCCGAGGGCGCTTCGCTGTGGGTGAAGGCGGGGCTGAAGCCGGCGGAAAACCGGGCCGTGGCGAAATTCATCGGCTATGTGCTGGGGCCGGAGGTGCAGATCGAGCTGACGCTGGCCGGCGGCTTCCTGCCGATGACCGGCGTGGCGCGCGCGGCGGCGGGGAGCCGGCTGATGAAGGCCGATCTGAGCGGCCTGCAGGTGGCCTACGGGGAACTCAAGGGCAAGGGGGCCGCGCCGGCCCTGCGCGTGTCGCAGATCGAACCGGTGCGCCGGATCGTCGAAGAGGAACTCGAATTGGTATGGGCCGATCGCAAACCGGCCAAGGCGGCGCTGGACGACGCCGTGCAGCGCGGCAACGCGGCGCTGCGGCCCAGGGCGAAG
>JAISNE010000045.1 GCA_031276375.1 Accumulibacter sp. | reverse complement strand
TCCGATGAGCGCCCTGCGGGTATGCGCGGGTATTTTTTGTTGGTTTTGTACGAATTGGAACGTACATTCATCCTCGTTTTCGTACATTCAGGAACAGTCTGGATGCCTATCCGGCGCTTTGCGCCGCAAGGAAGAATGTGGATTGCCGCGAAGCTTCGCGCCTTGCAATGACGAAAGTGGGAGGAGCTTCCAGCTCCCCCGCAGAATGACCGGGAGCAAGATGCTCCCGCCACCTTATGACGCACATCTTCGTCATTGCGAGGGCCGAAGGCCCGGTCCTGCGGACGGCAATCCTCCAAACCCCCGTCATTGCGAGGGGCGTAGCCCCGTGGCAATCCACCGCCACTCTTCGGCGCGAACGCGCCCCTGTCTTTGCCCTCGCCCGCTTGGCGGGAGAGGGAATTGCCGTCTGCAAGACCGCGAAGCGCCGGGAGGGTGTCCTTCCTTGCGGAGCGCAGCGACGCTCATCGCGGGGGAGCAAGATGCTCCCCCCACTTTATTGGCTTGCGCATGGGATGGCTTGCGCGGGATGGTGATGATTCCGGGGTGGCGATCCTGCCGGGGTGGATTTCCAGTTTTGTCGCAAACCCGACATTTTGTCGCAAATCCCGCGTCATTGTTTACGTGCATACACAGGGGAATATTTGCCGGGGTGTTGTATAACCAATTGTTTTTATTGGATTTTCAGGATTCCATCCTGGGTGGTATGTTTATTGCTGAACAGCGTTGTCCCTTTTTCGCGGCGTGTGTTGCCGCTTCTGTCCTTGCTTGATTGGCCACCAGTGCCCAGGAGTTTGTCATGAATCAGATTTTTTCGGTTGTTTTCAATGCTTCCCTTGGTCTTTTCCAGGCGGTTCCGGAGATTGCGCGCGCGCGTGGGAAGGGAAAATCCGGCAGGGCCGCGAAACCCGGGGTTGCGCGGCCCGATGGAAACAATCCGGCGTTTTCCGCATTTTCCGCGTTTGCCGGAACCTCGCCGTTTGCCGGGGTTCGCCGGGCGTTCGGTGTCTTGCCCGCGGCGGTGGCCCTGGCTTTCGGGGCGGGTTCTTCCGGTGTCTGGGCGGGGCCTGTGGGCGGGGAGGTGGCGGCGGGGAGGGTTGACATTTCCGGCGCGGGCAATGTCACGAACATTCGGCAGACCACGCAGCGGGGCATCATCAACTGGCGGGGGTTTTCGGTGGGCAAGGGGGAGACGGTCAATTTCCAGCAGCCGAACGCGCGCGCTGCCACGCTGAATCGTGTGGTGGGGGGTGAAAAATCGGTGATTGATGGCGCGTTGAACGCCAATGGGCGTGTCTATCTCATCAATTCGCAGGGGGTGTTGTTTGGCAGGGATGCCCGCGTGAAGGTGGGCGGGCTGGTGGCCAGCGCGCTGGACATGAAGGATGAGGATTTCCTTGCCGGGCGCGATACTTTTTTTGCGGTTTCCGGCGCGGACGGGCGGGTGGAGAACCGGGGCGAGATCACGGCGGCGGAGGGCGGCTTTGTCGCCTTTTTCGGGCAGGAGGCCATCAACGAGGGCATCATTTCCGCCCGGCGGGGCGCGGTGGCGCTTGCGGCGGGGGACAAGGTAACGCTCAATCTGGAGGATTCGCTGTTTTCCGTCACGATTTCCGAAGGGGCGCTGGCTGCGCTGGTGGAAAACCGGCAGGCCCTGGAAGCCGATGGCGGCGCGGTTTTCCTGACCGCGAAGGCCGCGAACGCCCTCGTGGAGGCGCAGGTCAACAATACAGGCGTCATTCGCGCGCGCACGCTGGATGACCTGGCGGGCAGGATCGAACTCTACGCGCGCGGCGGCGTCGCCCATGTTGACGGCACGCTGGATGCTTCCGCGCCCGTGGCGGGCGACGGCGGCCTGATTGAAACTTCCGGGGACGCGGTCAGCATCGCCGATGGCGCGGTCATGACCACCCGCGCCGAAAACGGCAAGTCGGGAACCTGGCTCATCGACCCCACGGATTTCATCGTTTACAACAATACGCTCCCGCAAGCGTCATACGGCGTTGGCAACGCCACGTTGCAGGGCAGCCTTGCGAAAGGCAACGTCACCATCATCACGAGCGCGGACACCACCGGCGCGGGCAATATCACCGTCAACGGCCCGATCGCGTGGTCTTCCGGCAACAATCTCACGCTCGCCGCCGCGCATGACATCATCGTCAACCAGCCCATCCAGTGGTCGGGCGGCGCGCTCACCCTCAACGCGGGCGCGAACATCAACATTGCCGCCGTGCTGTCGGCCAGCGATGCGGGCGGCAAGACTGCCGCCTTTGCCGCCAATTATGGTCGTGTGATCGACCTCTCCACGGGCGCGCCCACGGCGGAAGCCTCGCCGGATGAAGGCGCGCCCTTTGGCCTTTCCATGGCCCGGTCGCCGGATGGCGCGGGCTATGCGGGCAGGCTTGATTTTCCCGGCGACGGCGCGTTGACCATCAACGGCGAAAGCTACAACGTCATCAACGACAAGGCGGCGCTGGCCGCCGTCTCCCAGTCGCCGGAGGCGCATTACGCGCTGGGCGGCGATCTTGCCGGCCTGGAGGTGGCGGCGCTTGATGTCCTTGGCCTGACCGCGCCCGCCCGTCTTGTCGGCCACTTCCAGGGGTTTGGGCATAGCCTGGCCGCCAGCGATTCCGGGCCGCTCACGCTGGATTCGGACATGGCTCCCGTCTCGAACACGGCGCTGTCGATTGCTTCGGCGGACGCGATCCATGTCGAGAACATTGTCATTGCGGGGGGGGGGGGGGGGTAATAGCAGCCTGACGCTTACCGCCCCGGAGATTTCGCTGGAAGGCGCGCTGTCCGGCGGCGACGCCGCGCTTATCCTCAACCCGACAAACCGCCTGACGCTGGCGGCGGACGCAACGCTGGCGGGCAGGAGCATCACCCTGGATGGCGACGCCAACTGGTCGGCGGGTACGCTGACGCTGGACGCCGACCAGGAGATCACCATAAACGGCGTGCTCAACGCCACGGGCAGCGCGGGTTTTGCCGCCAACTACGCCGAAACCGACGCCAACCATGCCGGGCTGATTTTCCAGCATGCTTCTGGCGCCTACCGGGGGGGCATCAACATTGCCGCCGACGCCGTTACCCTGAACGGCAAGACCTATTCCGTGTTGCATACGAAGGGTGACCTGGCCGCCCTCGCGGACGATCCGGCAAAAAATTACGTCCTGGGCGGCGACATCGCGGGGCTGGCGCTCTCCGATCTTGGCAGCCTTGGCTTTGTCAGCGGGCAGGAAAAATACGCTGGCCGTTTCAACGGGTTTGGCCACACCCTGTCGGTTTCGGCCACGTCGCTTGAGAATGGCGTCTCGCCCGTCGCGCTTCATGGAACCCGCCTCCTCCTTTCCTCGCCGGGCGATCTTGACGTGAACGCCCCGCTCACCTGGCAATCCGGCATCCTCGCGCTTGCCGCGCAGGGCGACATCAACATCAATGCCCCGCTCACCTGGCTGGGGACGACCTACACCGCTCCCCATCCCCTCGGAGACAACGCCGGGCTGGCGCTGAATGCGCAGAAGAACGTGCGGGTCAATGCCGCCGTGACGGCGGGCGTGCTCCGTCCGAACTACGCATATGGTTACTTCACCACGCGAACCTGGGCCACGCTGGAGATCAACACCGGCCATGCCGTCAACGCCGCCACGGGCGCGGCCAACCTGGCTGCGTCCACGGCGGGGCAGAATGCCGATGGCACGCCCTGGGGCCTCTACATGGCCTATGGCGTAACAGGCAAGGTGGCAGCATCGTCAAACCCGGGGGGGTTTTCCGGCAAGATCAACCTCTACACCACCAATTCCCTCCGGATTAATGGCGAGGACTACACCGTCATCAACAGCCAGGCCGAAATGGAAGCCATCCGGGAAAATCCGGGCGGCAACTACGCGTTGGGGGTCGATCCGAACAGCACCGGCGGCAACAGGCAATACACGGGTTACGGCACGGAAGCCGCGCCGTTCACCGGCCACTTCAACGGCCTGGGGCACGCGATGGCGACCGGCAGCGGCAATTCCTCCGGCCTCTTCGGTGTGATCGGTGCGGGCGGCGCAGTCAGTAACCTGGGGGTTGGCGGCTCGGTCTTTTACAATAACGGCGCGGACTGGGCGGGCACGGTCGCTGCCAAAAACTACGGTTCCATCCTCCAGGTGTTCAGCACTGACCAGGCTGGCGGTGTGGCGGGGGGAGCCGGCGGCGTACCGACAGGCGGCATGGGCGTGGGCGGGCTGGTGGGCTACAACAATGGCCTCCTGGCCAACAGTTTTACCTATTACCAGAGCGGCAGCGGCGTGGTGGGCATCGCCGGGACCCAATACGCGGGGGGGCTGGTGGCCTATAACGATACGGAAGGGCGCATTCTCAACAGCTACACCACGAACAAGGACTCGGCGGCGGGTACTACTTTCATGGGGGGCGCGATGAATGTTGCGAACAGCATCCTCCCGGATCTGGCCGCGGGCGGCCTGGTCGGGTTCAACGCGGGCGAGATCGCCAATTCCTATGCCCTGAACGGCATAACGCTTGGCGTCGCCAACACGGGCGGCAACATCGGCGGCCTGGTGGGCGTCAACGCGGACACGGGGCGCATCCGCAACGCCTACACGGCGGCGCATGGCATCACCGGGGATGTGGCGAACGACATTCCCCTCAACATCGGCAGTTTCGCGGGAGAAAATCGCGGCGTGATCGAGGCTTCCTACGCGGCCACGCCGATCAACGCGCGCACCTTCACCGTGGATACCAGTGATGTGCTGGCCAGCGCGTGGAGTAAATCAGGCTCGTATAACAATTTGTACCTGACGCCTGAAATCTTTGGCGATACTTCCAGCGTGGTGGTGACGAACGAGGATGGCAGCATCACCTATGAAGCGGGAGCGGGAAAAGACTATACCGTGAGCGGCGTCTCGTATCTCCGGACCACAGTCAGCTCCAAGATTACCTACGGACAAACGCTGAAAGTCACCTATCCCCACAAGAATTTCGAACACGGGGAAATGGGCGCAACCAAACTTGCCGGGTTCGTCGGCAACAATACAGGCAGCGTCACCAACGGCTATTTCGATACCGCCCTGACCAAGATGGCGCAAGGCGGCGATTCCGGCGTGACGGCGCTGGAGGCCGCCGCCGCCCAATCCCTTGCCAGCTATGCGGGGTTTGACAGCGG
>JAISNE010000222.1 GCA_031276375.1 Accumulibacter sp. | reverse complement strand
CATCGGGAACTCCCAGGCCGAGTCCTGCCCACTTCCCGCGTCTGAGCGCTTGCCGTTCGTGGCGAGGCGGTTCAATGCGTCAACAAATTCTCTTTTCACGCAATTGCCGAATCCCGGATTCAGAGAAACCACAAAGATTTGAGAGAATATGTTCGGTGTGTTGGCCCAGGGTGGGCGGAGCCGTCTTGTATTCGATCGGCGACCCGGAGAACTTGATCGGGTTGGCCACCGTGGGCGTGCTCCCCGCGATGGGATGCGGCAGATCGGTTCGCATGCCGCGATGACGCACCTGGGGATGATCGAAGACTTGACCGAGATGGTTGATCGGTCCGCAAGGGACGCCTTCCGGTTCGATCATGGCGATCCATTCGGCGACGTTTCGCCGGAAAAAAAATTTCCTGCAGCAGCGGAATCAATACTTCGCGATTGCGCACACGGTTGGCATTGGTCGCGTAGCGCTCGTCATTGGCGAATTCCGTGCAGCCCATGATTTCGCACAGCTTGGCGAACTGGCTGTCATTGCCGACGGCAATGACCATTTCACCGTCCGCCGCCTTGAATACCGGGTAAGGCACGATGTTGGCATGGGCATTGCCCTGGCGATGCGAGATCTTGCCCGAGCACAGGTAATTCATGTTCATGTTGGCGATCATCGCCACCTGGACATCGAGCAGGGCCATGTCCAGATACTGGCTTCTCCAGTCTGTTGACGATGCGCCAGCGCGCCGAGGATGCCAATGGCGGAATAGAGGCCGGTCATCACGTCGGCCACCGCCACGCCCACTTTTTGCGAGCCTCCGCCGGGCAGGTCGTCGCGCTCGCCGGTGATGCTCATCAGGCCGCCGATGCCCTGGATGATGCAGTCGTAGCCGGGCAAGTGGGCCATGGGTCCGGTCTGGCCGAAACCGGTAATCGAGCAGTAGATCAGGCCGGGATGCGACAATTCCTGGCTGGAAGCCAACATGAGACGGCTGAAAGAGAAAATGGAGAGCGCGGCGCGGCAGGTGGCGGTCAAGACGCAAGGAGCCTACGGAGTCATTTTCGGCGACCCCGCCACGCGCAGGCTGTTCATTCTGTGGTGCGTGGTCGCCGGTTGCCTGCAATTCGGCTATTACGGGGTGGGGAACTGGATGCCTTCCTATCTTGAAAAAGAGCTGGGCATACAATTCAAGACCATGACCAATTACATGGTGGGTTACTACACCGCGATGATTCTCGGCAAGATCATCGCCGGCTGGGTCGCGGACCGGATCGGTCGTCGCATCGTCTACGCGTTCGGCGCCATTGGCGCCACCGTCTTCCTGCTGGTGATCGTCCTCTTTTACACACCGGACAACATCGTCTTCCTGCTGGTCGCTTTCGGCTTCGTATACGGAATCCCCTACGGCGTCAATGCCACTTACATGACCGAGAGTTTCGAGACGCGCATCCGGGGCACGGCGGTTGGTGGGTCGTACAACATCGGGCGGATCTTCGCCGCCACGGCGCCCTTCTGCATCGGCTTCCTGGCGGACAGGAACGTCCTCGGCATGGGCATCGGCCTGGGCTTCCTCGTCATGGGCGTCGCTTACTTTTTCTGCGGACTCATTCCCGCGTTGTTCATCAAGGATAAACTCTACGATCCACAGAAGAAATAAGTAAGATCCATGGAGCCTCGGCGTCGGGCAGCCTGGCCGAGGCCGCGGTTTTTAATTCGTGAGGAAATTTTCATGAAAATTCTGGTTCCCGTGAAACGGGTGATCGACTACAACGTAAAGCCGAGGGTGAAGGCGGATGGTAGCGGAGTCGATCTCGCCAACGTCAAGATGAGCATCAACCCGTTCGATGAAATCGCGATCGAGGAAGCGGTCCGGCTGAAGGAGGCCGGCATCGCCACCGAAGTGGTTGCCGTTTCCTGCGGCGTCGCCGCCTGCCAGGAAACCCTGCGCGCGGCCATGGCCATCGGCGCCGATCGCGGCATCCTGGTCGAGACCGACGCCGAACTCCTGCCGCTGGCCGTCGCCAAGCTGCTGAAAGCCCTGTGCGACAAGGAACAGCCGCGGCTCGTCCTGTGCGGCAAGCAAGCCATCGACGACGACGCCAACCAGACCGGGCAGATGCTCGCCGCGCTCGCCGGCTGGCCGCAGGCCACCTGCGCCTCCAAGGTCGTCATCGCCGACGGCCAGGCGACCGTCACCCGCGAAATCGACGGCGGCCTCGAGACCCTGCGGCTCAACCTGCCGGCCGTCATCAGCGCCGACCTGCGCTTGAACGAACCACGCTACGCCACCTTGCCCAACATCATGAAAGCCAGGAAGAAGCCGCTCGACACGGTCAAGCCGGCGGACCTCGGCGTCGATGTCGCGCCGCGCCTGACCACGCTCAAGGTCAGTGAACCAGCCAAACGCGGCGCCGGCATCAAGGTGGCCGACGCGGCCGAACTCATGAACAAGCTTCGCAATGAAGCGAAAGTGATCTAGAGGACAAACCATGACCCTCCTCGTCATCGCAGAACACGACAACGCCTCCCTGAAGGCGGCCACCCTGAACACCGTCGCCGCGGCCCGGAAGATCGGCGGGGACATCCATGTGCTGGTCGCCGGCGCCGACTGCGCCGCCGCCGCCCAGCAGGCCGCCGCCCTGCAAGGCGTCACTCTGGTGAAAATGGCCGACGCCGCGCACTACGAGGCGCAAACCGCCGAAAACCTGAGCGTCCTGGTGATCGCCAACGCCGCCGGCTACAGCCACATCCTGGCGCCGGCCACCACCTTCGGCAAGAACCTCGCCCCGCGTATCGCCGCCTTGCTCGATGTGGCGCAGATTTCCGAAATCACCGCCATCGAATCGGCCGACACCTTCGTGCGCCCGATCTATGCCGGCAACGCCCTGGCCACGGTAAAGAGCGCCGATGCCGTCAAGGTCATCACCGTCCGCACGACCGCCTTCGACGCCGTCGCCGGCGGCGGCGCGGCGGCGATCGAGAAGCTCGCGGCCACCGCCGACACCGCGCAAACCCGGTTCCTGGGCCGCGAACTGACCAAGTCCGCGCGTCCGGAACTCGGCGCCGCCAGGATCATCGTCTCCGGCGGTCGCGGCCTGGGCAACGGCGAAAACTATCGCACCTTGCTCGAGCCGCTCGCCGACAAGCTCGGCGCCGCCCTTGGCGCCACGCGCGCCGCGGTCGACTCCGGTTTCGTGCCCAACGATTACCAGGTTGGCCAGACCGGCAAGATCGTCGCGCCACAACTGTACATCGCCATTGGTATTTCCGGCGCCATCCAGCATCTGGCCGGCATGAAGGACTCGAAAGTCATCGTCGCCATCAACAAGGACGCGGACGCGCCGATCTTCCAGGTGGCGGACTATGGCCTGATCGGCGACCTTTTTGAAATCGTGCCGCAACTGACGGCGATGATGGCGTAATTTTGACGCCGTGACATTCCGACGCCTGGCGAATGGGCGTATCCAGCATCTATCGAGGTGGGCTTATGCAGCGCGAAGTCATGGAGTATGACGTCGTAGTCGTTGGTGGCGGGCCGGCCGGACTGGCCTTGGCCATCCGGCTCAAGCAGAGGGCCGCGGAAAAAGGCGCCGATCTCCCGGTGTGCCTGATCGAAAAAGGCGCCGAAATCGGCGCCCACATCCTGTCCGGCGCCATCATGGATCCACGCGCCTTGACCGAGCTGTTTCCCGATTGGAAGGCGGATGGCGCGCCGCTCAACGCCCCGGTCTCGGAAGACCGTTTCTTCTTCTTCTCCGAAAGCGGCGCCCGGCAAGTGCCCAACCGCTTCCTGCCGCGGTGTTTCCACAACGAGGGCAACTACGTCGTCTCGCTGGGCAATGTCTGCCGCTGGCTGGGCGCACGGGCCGAGGCGCTCGGCGTCGAAATCTACCCCGGTTTCGCCGGGGCCGAACTTCTTTTCGACGAAAATGGCGCCGTCAAGGGCGTCGCCACCGGCGACATGGGACGCCTGCGCGACGGTTCCGAAGGCCCCGCCTTCCAGCCCGGCATGGAACTGCATGGCAAATACACCTTCTTTGCCGAAGGTTGCCGCGGTCATCTCGGAAAACAGTTACAAGACCGCTTCAATCTCAACGAGGACGCCGATCCGCAAACCTATGGCCTTGGCCTCAAGGAACTCTGGGAAATCAAGCCGGAGAAGCACAAGACCGGCCTCGTCATACACAGCGGCGGCTGGCCGATGAAACCCGACACCTATGGCGGCGGCTTCCTTTACCACCTGGAGAACCACCAGGTCGCCGTCGGCTTCGTCGTTGGCCTCGGCTACAAGAACCCCTACCTGTCGCCTTTCGAGGAATTCCAACGCTACAAGACACACCCGGAAATCCGGGCGTTTCTCGAGGGCGGGGAGCGCATCGCCTATGGCGCCCGGGCGCTGGCCGCCGGCGGCTTGCAATCCTTGCCGAAACTGGTTTTTCCCGGCGGCGCGCTGGTCGGCGACGATGCCGGTTTCCTTACCGCCTCCCGGATCAAGGGCGCGCACTGCGCCATCAAGTCCGGCATGCTGGCCGCCGACGCCTGCTTCGACGCGCTGGCCGGCGGACGCCGGCGCGACGAGTTGAGCGCCTACCCGGAAGCCTTCGAGCAAAGCTGGCTCCACGAGGAATTGCGCCGGGCGCGCAATTTCAAACCGTGGATGAGCAAGAACCAGACGCTAGGCTCGATCATGTTCGGCATCGACCAGGTGCTCTTCCGCGGCAAGGCGCCGTGGACCCTGCACATCAAAGCGCCCGACCACGCCAAATTGAAACCCGCCGCCGAGTGCGCGCCGATCGCCTACCCCAAGCCGGATGGCGCGCTGACCTTCGACCGCCTGTCCTCGGTCTTTCTCTCCTCGACCAACCACGAAGAAGACCAGCCCTGCCACCTGTCGCTGAAAGACGCGGCGACGCCGATCGCCGTCAACCTGGCGAAATACGACGCGCCGGAGCAACGCTACTGCCCCGCCGGCGTCTACGAAATCCTGCGCGACGAGAACGGCGCCAACCCACGCTTGCAAATCAACGCCCAGAACTGCCTGCATTGCAAGACCTGCGATATCAAGGATCCCCTCCAGAACATCGTGTGGCTACCCCCGCAGGGCGGCGAAGGCCCCACCTATCCGAACATGTGATAGTCAAATATCCCCGGTGGGGGCAATCAAAAGTGGGGGACAAGAGCCCCGCTCGTCATCGCTCGGGCTGCGCGCCATGGCGATCCATCGGCCTTCTGGGCTGCTTCGCCGTTTCACACCGGGTTGCGCTCGACAGGCCGTTGATATTCAAGTTTGACGTGTCGGGGGTTCCGGTCATTTGCTGGCGTATCGCGATGGCTTGACCGCAACCTGGTATAAATTCCTCCGCGCCGCTTTGTCCGGTCAGGCCGGACGTGGATGGCAACATCATTCGACTCCCATCAGCAGGCAATCGATGCCGTC
>JAISNE010000209.1 GCA_031276375.1 Accumulibacter sp. | reverse complement strand
CGCGCCACGCACGCCAATGCGCCGCTGTCGGCCCATGTCTGCAGGTAGCTTCGGATCATTCCGAGATTGGCGGCGACATTTTTCCCGTATTGACGTTCCAGTTCCGTCGCCTTTGCATTGTCGCCGACCCCCAGGGCGCCAAGCATGGCGATCGTCAGCAGATGTGCGCGCGCTTCGGGCGCGAAATGCGCGGCGTCGGGCATGGCCAACGCCGCCTCGGCTTCCCCGAGCATGGCCCGCGGATCGCGCGCCGCGGCGGCCGCGTAGCTTCGCATCAGTGCCGCCGCCAGCGGTGCGTGCGCTACCTTGGCGGGGAGCCAGGCGGGAACGGCGTTCCAGGTGTCTCGCAAATCTTCCGCGGACGCCGCGCCGATGGAGGCCGCCGCCAGTCTGGAAATGGCAAGGCTCCATTCGCGCATCTGTTCGGGGGTATCGACAGCCACGGTCTGTCGTGCGACGGAAAGCGCGTCGGCGAGTTCTTTCACGCCGTTGGCAGGCATTTTCTGCCGGATTTCGCTCCCCAGGTGTCCTTGCCGAATGGCATCCATGACCTGCGCGGCGGTGAATTGCCGGAAACCGGCTGGATTTTTCTCTGGCGAGATTTGCCGGCTGGCGAACGATAGCGGCTTGCGGCAATCCAGAATGTCCAGCACGGGCAATCCGTTGATCACCAGTTCCAGCAAAAACTCGGCCATTTGATCCTTGAACCGTGTTCTGGGCGCGTTGAGCGCCACTTCCGGGTAGTAGTCGGAGTAGGGCTGCGCGCCAAACAGGCGAACATACTGCCGGATGACTTCCCCGCCGCCAATCCGGCGCAAGGCGATTTCATCGAGATTATCGAGATCCACGCGGCGCAGTTCCGCGGCCAGGGTTTCCTCGCGCCAGGGCGCGTCCCGAAACGGCAGGGCAAGTCGTTCCCTGGGCGCGAGAATCAAAAGATCGCCTTCGCTGATCGCATAAATCTCCGCGTTCGGGAATTCGCTGATCAGCGCGGCCAGCATGGTCGCCGCCAGCGGGTTGCTCAATTCATACGTATGCAGCCATTGCACCAATACGCCTTGCTCCTTGAGATGGCGCTTCAGGAAACGGTAGAACTCGACGGTAAACAGATTGGCGACGCCGCTGACCCAGGGATTGGAAGGCTCGGAAATAATCGCGTCATACTGGCGCTTGCCTGTCGCAAAGAAAGTGCGGGCGTCGTCGATGCGCACGTGCGAGCGCGGATCGGTATAGGCGCGCGCGACGCGCGGGCCAAACATTTGGGCGGCATCGTACATGACCTTTTCGATTTCGATCGTCTCCACGTTTTGCGGCACGGAACTTCCCAATACCGTGTGCGTGCTCAAACCGGAACCCCAGCCGATCAGCGCGATATCTTTGGGCGCCGGATGCGCGATCAGGGGCATCACGCCCAGCATGATCATGGTGGCCTCATCGCCTGTCGGCGCCTGCTCGAACGGCGCCAGACCGGCGTCCGGCTTGCCGTTGGTGACGATGCCCATGTGCGCATTGCCTAGAAGCAAGACGGCGACCGTCGCTGTTTTGCCATCCTTGAGGAAAGGGACGGAAACATTTCCCCTCAGTCGCGTTATCCCTGTACGAAAGACGCCGGACGCCTGCGTGACGGGATCGACTTTCCCCAGGCTCATGCTGACGCCCGTCGCAATCAGCAGGCTCACTACGGCGGCGACAAGACCGGGGCTCAGCCGAGCCGGACTCAACACGCGCAAGAGATAAAGCCCCAGGATCGCGTCCGCCAGCGCCGCCAGCGTCAGCCCCAGCTTGACGCCCATCGCGGGAATCAGGAGGTGTACCATGAGCATGACGCCGAGAATGGACCCCAGGGTATTGGCGGCGTAAATGCGGCCGATGGCGCGCTCGTCGGCCCCGGCGCGCAGCAAGGCCATGGTGAATAGCGGCAGGGTCATGCCGGCGAAGAAAGCGGCGGGGAACATGACCGCCAGGGAAATCACCGCTGTTCCCAGTTCAAACAGGGTGTAGCCGTTATCGGTGCGCGCCAGCCCTTCCATCAGCCAGCCGACCCAATGAAAACTCCGGGCAAAAACCGGGATGGAAAAGAGCGCGGCAATGCCCATGAACACCTGAACATATCCCACGTAACAAATCGGGTCGCCGATCCGGCTGCTGCGGCGGCGTATCCACAAACCGCCAAACGCCAACCCCAGGATGAAGGCCGTCAGCATCAATTCAAAACTGTGGAGGGAACTTCCCAGGGCCTGGTTCAACATCCGCACCCAGCCGATTTCGTAGACGAACGAAGTGCTGCCGGAAATGGCGGTGGCCATCAGCATGACGCGCCCGAGCCGGCGAATCTCCCCGCTCTGGACGGAAGGCGCGGGCGATCCGCTGGTTTGTGACGGGGACGATGGCGCGACGCTTTCCGGTATCCGGTTGCTGACGAGCCAGGCGCCCAGCCCCACCAGGATATTCAGGCAGCCGGCGGTCATCACGGTTCCCGGCAGTCCCATCATCGGCAACAGCAGGAAGGTGGCGGCAAGCGCGCCCAGCGCGGCGCCCAGGCTGTTGGTAAAGTAGAGTCCGCCCAGTATCTCGCCGTCCTGTTGCGGCGAAATGCGCAGATAGCCGGCGCTCAGGAGCGGGAATGTCGCGCCCAGCAGCAGGCTCTGCGGCAAAATCAGGAGCGCGGCGGTGATCCATTGATAGGCGTGGGCGATTTGCTCGCTCTCCAGAAAAGGCAGCGCGCTTTCCTGGGAAAACCGGGTATAACCCTGGAAAATGCCCTGGAATGACAGCCCGACGACGCCGATCAACAATTCGACAAGGGCATATCCCATGACCAGCCGCCGCCAGCCGATGGTGCGGCGACTGACGAACCAGGCCCCCAATGCCATGCCGCCCATGAAAATCGACAGCACCAGGGTTTGCGCGTAAGCCGCGTGCCCCAGGGTCAGCCCGAGATATTGCGACCAGACCGATTGATAGATCAACCCGGCAAAACCGGAAACAATGAAAAGCGTCAGTAAAATCCGGCCAGCCGACCTGGGGGAAAGCGGGAAGCGCGCGTTCATCGGGGGCACTCGTAAAACAGGGATGGGGGAGCATCATACCTCAAACCAGTCCGCGCTTTCGCCGCCGGGCCGGACTGGCGTCGGGACGAAGCGCGGCGGCGATGCCGCCGCCATTCCAGGGGAGTATCATCCCGGCGTCGGCTGCCTGGAACCGGGCCTCCGCGGGTGTATCGCGGGATCGGCATCGAGACCGGGCGCCGCAGTTTCTTGGATTCGCACACGGCATGTTCGAGACAAACGATTGGAGTAATGAAACATGAGCGCCTCCCGGATAATCAACGCGCCTTCGCTGGCCAACTGCGGTCTCCTCGAATTCGGACACCAGGTTGAAGAACTGGCGCAAGGCGGCGCGCAGTGGTTCCATGTCGACCTCATGGACGGCCACTATGTGCCGAATCTCGGCTTTCCGGTCCACGTGGTCGGCGAATTGAAGCAACGCTATCCGGCGATCGAGACCGACGTGCATCTGATGGTCACCGATCCGATGAATTACCTGCCGCTGCTCAAGGAAAACCGGGCGGATCGGGTCAGTTTCCATATGGACGCGACGAATTTTTCGCGCCGCGCGCTGACCACGATCCGCGAAACGGGAATGAAGGCCGGGGTGGTCATCAACCCCAGTCAGCCGGTCCGCGTTGTTGAACCCGTCATCCATTTCGTCGACTACGTGGTGCTGATGACGGTCGAGCCTGGCTACAGAGGCCAGCGATTCATGGCCGACAGTCTCCCCCGCGTTTCCGAACTCGTGGCGCTGCGCGAGAAACACGCGCTGGACTTCCTGATCTCCATCGACGGCGGCATCGATTACCCCAATGCGATCGAATGCGCGCGCCGCGGCGCCGAGGTGTACATCACCGGGCTATTCACCGTCTTCCGGCAGCGGGACGGCATCGCCGAAGCGTGCCGGCGCTTTCAACGGACGCTTGAAGCCGAAGCCGGCCTCTGACGGCCGT
>JAISNE010000029.1 GCA_031276375.1 Accumulibacter sp. | reverse complement strand
GCTTGGGAAAAATCACGTAACTCTGACCAAAAGACAGTGGATTGGCAATTTACCACCACCGACGCGAGAGGTAAGCTGAAATCACTATATCCTAAAACTTGATTGTGACAGAGTAGTAGTCAGTCACATTGATTTATCGTGACATCCAAAGGGCAATTCACTTTTAACAAGAGCATCATGGAACACCTGGGCATCCAGACAGGCGACAAGGTGCTTGTCAGAAAAATGCCGGATGGAACCGTGAGCCTTGAGGCGGGAAAAAAACCGCACCCAAAACCGCACCCCATTGAATCCTTGTTTGGCCTGCTTGGACACAGCGAGGCGCATATGACAATTGAGGAAATGAAGGCGTTTACCGAAAAGGCATGCGCGGAAGCGGGCATGAAAGAACTTTCAGAATGAAAGTCGTGGTCGATGCCAACATTCAGGCGATGAAATTACTGACCGAGCGCGGTATTCCGGCAATGGCGCCGCGGATTTGACAAACCCAACCACGGAACAAATCGTGTTGTCGCATGGCAAGGCCGGCGGCATGACGGGACGGCGCGGCGGCGTCAGCCGGCGCTGGCCGTCGCGTGCCACAGGCGCAGCTCGTCGAGCACGAGTCGATGCGTTTCATGCAGGACCATGCGCGCGCCCTCGAAGTCTTCCTCGTGCGTGTAGTCGCTCAGCGTAATCACCGTCGGGATGCCGGCGGCCAGGCTGGCGGCCAGGCCGTGCGCGGAATCCTCGACGACCAGGCAGTCGCGCGCGGGCAGGTTGAGCTGTTCGAGCGCCTTCCGGTAAATATCGGGCGACGGCTTCTTGGCCTGCACGAGTTCGCCGGTGACGATGGCGTCGAACCAGGCGTCGGCGTTCGGGCCGAGGTTGGCGCGCAGCAGGCCGACGACGTTTTCCTGCTTCGAACTGGAGGCGATCCCCAGGCGCACGCCCTCGGTGCGCGCGTCGCAGATCAATTGGCCGATGTCGCCGCGCAGCGGGATCGCGCCCGCGGCCAGGAGGCGCTGGTAATTGCGCGTCTTGATTTCATGCGCGCGCCGCATCAGCTCGTCGAAATCCGGACGCGCCCGCGTCGCCGGATCGAATTGCTCGGCATAGAAATAAAGCCGTTCCCGCCCGCCGCCCTTGCTCAGCAAGGTGCCGTAGAACGATTCGTCCCAGTGCCAGGGGATCCCGAGTTCGGCAAACGCCGCGTTGAACGCCGGACGGTGCCCGTCGCGTTCGGTATTGGCCAGGGTTCCGTCGACATCGAAAATGAGTGCGCGCAAAGCCATGATGGGTTTATCCGGAGTCAGTGGGCAAGATGGAAGACCCGTGGAAAACGGGCCGGGTTCCCGCAATTGTGGGATGGCTACCGGTTTTTTGCAAGAATCGCCGCAACGGGATATTTGGCAAATCATTGGGCGATTCATGAACCAAAGACTTGATGATAGAGTCTACTTCTTTCCTTTTTCGGGGCCGGCCGTTCCGGGCTGGCCGTTTCGTTCCATCGTCAGTGGAGTTTTTCTCGGGTGAAAGCGACGAACACAAAGGGCGACGGTTATTTCCATCGGGTCGTGGATTGTCAATGGGCGTGTCCCGCGCATACGCCGGTGCCTTCGTACATCCGGCTGATCGCCGGGGGGCGCTACGCGGACGCGTACCTGATCAACTGGCGGTCGAACGTATTCCCCGGAATCCTGGGCCGGGTTTGCGACCGGCCGTGCGAACCGGCGTGCCGGCGCGGGCGGATCGACCAGGAAGCGGTGGCGATCTGCCGCTTGAAACGGGTGGCGGCCGACCTCAAGGACGACATCGCGGCGCGCCTGCCCCGCCCGCCCGATAAGGGCAACGGCAAGCGCGTGGCCTGCATCGGCGCCGGTCCGGCCTCGCTCACCGTGGCCCGCGACCTGGCCCTGCAAGGCTACCGGGTCAGCGTCTTCGACAACGGTAAGGCGCCGGGCGGCATGGTGCGCACGCAGATTCCGAAATTCCGCCTGCCCGACAGCGTCATCGACGAGGAATGCGGCCACATCCTGAACCTGGGCGTCGAACTTCGTCTCGATCACTGGGTCGGCAGCCTCAGGGAATTCGTCGACGATCCGCGCTGGGACGCCGTTTTCGTCGGCACCGGCGCGCCGCGCGGGCGGGACGCCGATCTTCCCGGACGCAGGGAAGCGGCGGCGCACATCCATCTGGGCATCGAATGGCTGGCCAACGTCGCGTTCGGGCACACCACCCGGATATCGCCGCGCGTCATCGTCCTGGGCGGCGGCAATACCGCGATGGACTGCTGCCGTTCCGCGCGGCGTCTCGGCGGCAGCGATGTCAAGGTCGTGGTGCGCAGCGGCTTCGACGAGATGAAGGCTTCCCCCTGGGAAAAGGAGGATGCGCTGCGCGAACAGATCCCGATCATCAACATGCATGTGCCCAAGGAGTTCGTGCATGAGAACGGCAAGCTGCTCGGCGTCCGCTTTGAAATCGTCAAGGCCGAATACGACGAACAGGGCCGGCGCAATCTGGCGCCCACCGGCGAGCCGGAGGTGTTCATGGAATGCGATGAAGTCCTGGTGGCCATCGGGCAGGAAAACGCCTTTCCCTGGATCGAGAAGGATATCGGCATCGAATTCGGCAAGCGGGGCCTGCCGGTGCTCGATCCGCTCACCCATCAATCGACCCTGCCCAAGGTTTTCTTTGGCGGCGACGCCGCCTTCGGCCCCAGGAACATCATCACCGCCGTCGCGCACGGGCATCAGGCCGCGATTTCCATCGATCTTTTCTGCCAGGGCCGCAAGCCAGACATCCGCCCGCCGCACGATTTCACCTTGACCAGCCAGAAGATGGGCATCCACGAGTGGAGCTACGATAACCAGGTTTCGGAGGAAGCGCGCAAGAAAGTGCCGGTCAAGGCGCTGGAAAAGACCCTGAAGGACATCAAGCTCGAACTCGAACTCGGTTTCGACCCGCTGATGGCGTGTTCCGAAGCCGAACGCTGCCTCAACTGCGACGTGCAGACGGTGTTTACCCCGAAGATCTGCATCGAATGCGACGCCTGCGCGGACATCTGCCCGACCGAATGCATCACCTTCACCGCCGACGGCGAGGAGGACGAGCTGCGCGGCCGGCTGAAGGCGCCGGCCAGGAACGCCGCGCAGCCCCTGCTCATCTCGGAGCCGTTGAAAACCGGGCGGATCATGGTCAAGGACGAAAACATCTGCCTGCACTGCGGCATGTGCGCCGAACGCTGCCCGACCGGCGCCTGGGACATGCAGGCGTTCCATCTCGAAACCGCCCTGGCCGGGAAGGAGGCCCCACGAACATGAAAACCGTGCCCCCGCTGCAAAAATGCAACGATTTCGTCATCAAGTTCGCCAACATCAACGGCACCGGCTCCGCGTCGGCCAACGAACTCTTCGCCCGCGCCGTGATGGGCATGGGCGTGCCGGTCGCGCCGCGCAACATCTTCCCGTCGAACATCCAGGGCCTGCCCACCTGGTACGAAATGCGCGTTTCCGGCGAAGGCTGGCTGGGACGGGACGGCGGCTGCGATCTGATGGTCGCCATGAATCCGCAGACCTGGGACCGCGACGTCGCCGAGGTCGCGCCGGGCGGCTATCTGCTCCACGACAGCACGAAAAGGCTGCCGCGCTCGCGCTTCCGCGACGACTTGACCATCCTCGGCCTGCCGCTCACCGAGATCTGCCTGCGCGCCTACACCGACTCGCGTCAGCGCCAACTGATGAAGAACATCCTCTACGTTGGCGCGCTGACCGCCCTGCTCGACATCGACTTCGCCGTCGTCGAGCGGCTGATCGCCGGCCAGTTCCGCGGCAAGGACAAGCTGATCGCCGCCAACGTCCAGGCGCTCAGGCTCGGCTACGATGAAGCGAAGGCCACGCTGCCGTGCCCGATCGGGCTGACCGTCAAGCGTTCCGACGGCGTCGGCCAGCGCATCTTCATCAACGGCAACGACGCCTGCGCGCTGGGCGCCGTCTATGGCGGCGCCACCGTCGCCGCCTGGTACCCGATCACCCCGTCGACCTCGATCATCGAAGCCTTCGGCAACCACTGCCGCAAATACCGCACCGATCCGGACAACGGCATGGCCCGCTACGCCATCGTCCAGGCCGAGGACGAGCTGGCTTCGATCGGCATGGTCATCGGCGCCTCCTGGAACGGCGCGCGCGCGTTCACCGCCACTTCCGGCCCCGGCATCTCGCTGATGCAGGAATTCTTCGGCCTGGCCTACTTCGCCGAAGTCCCGGCGGTGATCTTCGACGTGCAGCGCGGCGGCCCATCGACCGGCATGCCCACGCGCACCCAGCAGTCCGACCTGCTGGCCTGCGCCTACGCCTCGCACGGCGACACCAAGCACGTGCTGCTGTTTCCCGAGGACCCCCACGAATGCTTCACTTTCGCGGCCCACGCCTTCGACCTCGCCGAGCGGCTCCAGACCCCGGTGTTCGTCATGTCCGACCTCGACATCGGCATGAACGAAGTGCTGTGCCAACCCTTCGCTTGGGACGACAACCGGCAATACGACCGCGGCAAGGTGATGAGCGCCGCCGATCTCGACGCCGGCAAGAACTTCGGCCGCTACCTCGACGTCGACGGCGACGGCATCCCCTACCGCACCATCCCCGGCACGCATCCGACCAAGGGCGCTTATTTTTCCCGCGGCACCACGCGCAACGCCTACGCCAAGTACAGCGAAGCCGGCGCCGACTACGTGTACAACATGGAACGCCTGCGCCGCAAGTTCGTCACCGCCAGGAAGCTCGTCCCGCCGCCGGTCATCCAGGCAGCCAGCCAGCCGGCGCGGCACGGCGCCATCTACTACGGCTCGACCGGCCCGGCGATGGCCGAAGCCCGCGCGCTGCTCGAAGCGCGCGGTGTATACGTAGACCTCCTGCGCGTGCGCGGCTTCCCCTTCGCCGACGAAGTGATGGCGTTCATCAACGCGCACGACGCCGTCTTCGTCGTCGAGCAGAACGAAAGCGGGCAGATGCGCACGATGCTGATCAACGAAGGCGAACTCGATCCCCACCGCCTCATCCGCGTCCTGCACTACGACGGCACGCCGATCACCGCGCGCTTCATCGCCGGGCGCATCGCCGACATCCTCGCGCAAGACAACGTGACCCCGCTGCGCCAACAGGTGGCCTCATGACCTATCTCGCCAAACCCAGACTGCTGCGTCCCGACACCCCGAAAAACGCGCTCGGCTACACCAAGCGCGACTACGAAGGCGCGATCTCCACGCTCTGCGCCGGCTGCGGCCACGACTCGATCAGCGCCGCCATCGTGCAAGCCTGCTTCGACCTCGACATCGAACCGCACCGCGTCGCCAAGCTCTCCGGCATCGGCTGCTCGTCGAAGACCCCGGATTACTTCCTCGGCAACTCGCACGGCTTCAACACCACGCACGGGCGCATGCCCTCGGTGCTCACCGGCGCCGCGCTGGCCAACCGCGACCTCTTGTACCTCGGCGTCTCCGGCGACGGCGACTCCGCGTCGATCGGCATCGGCCAGTTCGCGCACGCCATGCGGCGCGGCGTCAACATGACCTACCTCGTTGAAAACAACGGCGTCTATGGCCTCACCAAGGGCCAGTTCTCGGCGACCGCCGACAAGGGATCGAAGAGTAAACGCGGAGTGGTGAACAACGACGCGCCGATCGACCTCGTCACGCTCGCGCTGCAACTCGGAGCGAGCTACGTCGCGCGCGGCTTTTCCGGCGACAAGGAGCAGCTCGTTCCGCTCATCAAGGGCGCCATGCGCCACCTCGGCCCGGCGCTGATCGACATCATCAGCCCCTGCGTCACCTTCAACAACCACCCCGGCTCGACCCGGAGCTACGACTACGTGCGCGAACACAACGAAGCGATCAACCGGCTCGACGTGATCCTGCCGCGCGACAAGATCGCC
>JAISNE010000122.1 GCA_031276375.1 Accumulibacter sp. | reverse complement strand
CGTGCCTGAACAAAGCCAGTTCAAGGGTAGGACCGGGTGGCGGCGCCTGTGGAACGCGCTGCGTTATTCGCTGGCCGGCCTGCGCGCCGCCCACGCCTGCGAGGAGGCTTTCCGGCAGGAAGCATGGCTCGCGGCGCTGCTGATTCCGCTGTCCTTTTTCCTGCCGGTGAGCTGGGGCGGGCGGGCCTTGATGATCGCCAGCGTGTTTTTGGTGCTGATCGTCGAACTCGTCAATTCGGCGATCGAGGCGATCGTCGACCGCGTCTCGCTGGATCGGCACCCGCTTTCCAAGCGGGCCAAGGATGTCGGCAGCGCGGCGGTGCTGCTGGCGCTGCTCAACGTCCTCGTGGTATGGGGCTGCGTGCTGCTGGAGGGTCCGCCGGTTCATTAGTGGGGCCGGCATCTTGCCGGCCGGGGTTCATGAGTGGCCGTTGCCGCGGACCTTCGGCCCCCGCAATGACGGAAACCAGCCCTACCTTTTCCTGGCTGGCGGCAAGTCGGTGCAGGTGCCCGTCGCCACTTCCGCCGCCAGGCCGATCGATTCGCCGAGCGTCGGATGCGGGTGGATGCTGCGGGCGATGTCCACCGCGTCGGCGCCCATCTCGATCGCCAGGACGATCTCGCCGATCATGTCGCCGGCCGCCGGGCCGACGATCGCGCCGCCGATCACGCGCTTCGTCCCGCTGTCGAAAACGAGCTTGGTGAAGCCGTGGTCGGCGCCGTTGGCGATGGCGCGGCCCGAGGCGGCCCAGGGGAAGCGGGCGGTCTCGACGGCGCGGCCTTCCTTTTTGGCCTGTTCCTCGGTGACGCCGGCCCAGGCGATTTCGGGATGCGTGAAGGCGACGCCGGGAATGACCGCCGCGTCGAACGCCGTCTTGTGCCCGGCGGCGACTTCCGCGGCGACGTGCCCTTCATGCACGCCCTTGTGCGCCAGCATCGGGTTGCCAGCGACATCGCCGATGGCGAAGATGTGTGGCACATTGCTGCGCATTTCCTTGTCGACCGCGATGAAGCCGCGCTCGCCGACCTCGACGCCGGCCTTTTCGGCGCCGATCTTCCCGCCGTTCGGCGCGCGGCCCGCGGATTGCAGGATCATGTCGTAACGCGCGGTTTCGGGCGGGGCGTTTTCGCCCTCGAAGCCGACGTGCAAGCCGTCGTCCTTCGCCTCCACCGAGACCGTTTTCGTTTTCAGCATGATCTTGTCGAAACGGTGCCGGTTCTGTTTTTCCCAGACCTTGACGGCATCGCGGTCCGGGCCTTGCATCAGGCCGTCGAGCATTTCCACGACGTCGACGCGGGCGCCGAGCGCCGAGTAGACCGTGGCCATTTCCAGGCCGATGATGCCGCCGCCGATGACCAGCATCCTTTGCGGAATGAAGGGCAGTCCGAGCGCGCCGGTCGAATCGACGACGCGCGGATCCTGCGGGAGGAAGGGGAGGCGCACGGGCGAGCTGCCGGCGGCGATGATGCATTTCTGGAAGCGGATGATTTTCTTGTCGCCGCTTTTCTCCTGGCCGGGGCCTTGCGTCAGTTCGACTTCGACGCGCCAGGCATCGAGGAAGGCGCCGATCCCGCGCACGACCTCGACCTTGCGCGCCTTGGCCATGCCGGCGAGGCCGGTGGTGAGTTTCCTGATTACGCCGTCCTTGTGCGCGCGCAGCGTGTCGAGATCGACCCTGGGCGCGGCGAAGGTGACGCCGCAAGCGGCCACATGCGCCGCCTCTTCCATGACGCTGGTCACGTGCAGCAGCGCCTTCGACGGAATGCAGCCGACGTTCAGGCAGACGCCGCCGAGCGTGCCGTAGCGTTCGACGATGACGGTCTTCAGGCCGAGATCGGCCGCGCGGAAGGCCGCCGAGTAACCGGCGGGGCCGCCGCCGAAAACCAGCAGTTCGCATTCGATGTCGGCCGGAGCGGCGCTCCCGGCGCTCCCGGCAAATGCGCTTTGCCCCTCGCCCACCGGCGGGAGCGGGCGCGCCGCGGGGACGAGGGCGGGCGCAACCGAAGAAGCCGTTTCCACGGCCTCGACGCGAGCGATGACGCGGCCTTGCGACACCTTGTCGCCGGCCTTCACCAGCACTTCCTTCACCACGCCCGCCGCCGAGGACGGCACGTCCATCGTCGCCTTGTCGGATTCGAGCGTCAGCAAGCTGTCATCCACGGCGACCGTATCGCCGATCTTGACGGCGACGTCGATGATCGGCACGTCCTTGAAATCGCCGATGTCGGGGACCTTGATGTCGATGAGTTGGGTCATGATTTCTCCTGTTGGAGCGCGGGCGTCCCGCCCGCATGGTTTATCCGTCCGGCGGACGGAACATCCGCGCTCGCGGCGCGACACGCGCTGGACCACGGCCAGTATTGAGGAAGCTCGCACAGTCCCGCCGCAACGGGATTGTCACGAATGTAGTTACGCGCAAGCAAAAGATGCGCGTCATTGCGGATGAATCGATCGTGGTAATCCTGCTGCCAGAATTTTCCTTGACACCGCAGATGCCGGTTGATGGCTTTGGCGGTATAAGACTTCCAGGCATGGACGATCCGGTCGAGCGGGTGGCGCGCAAACGTTTCGACCAAAACATGCACATGATTGGGCATGACGCACCATTCGAGCAGGCGGTATTTCGCGCCATCGAAATGCAGTAGCGCGTTTTCGACGAGTCGCCCGCAAACAGGATCACGCAAACTACAGCGGCCAAACCCTTGATCCAGGGCGCGGGCAATCCGCTTTTGCGAATCCTTGTCGTCATGCTCCCCGGCCCGAATCCGCGCCAGTATTTCGGCGGGCAAGGCGTCGTGCAAACGAAAGGTGATGGCCTGAATCAGTCCCGGGACATCGCAATGCGGCAGATAGCCTCTGCTGTACCACGTCTTGTGCTGCGACGATGCGGGCGGGACGCCCGCGCTCCCGGTCGAGATGCCGGCGGGCAAGGCGTCTTTCATGTCCGCCTTGCAGCGTCACCCGCCGGAAATTCCCCAGCCGCCGCGCCGGACGGGCGTTGAAGCGCGTCGCCGCCGCGCCGTCGATAACACGGTGATCGGCGTTGCGCGAGAGCGGCAGGGTCAGGCGCGGGACGCGCTCCTTGCCGTCCCGCATCGGCTTCGTCACTGAGCGGAAAATGCCGGGAATCGCCACATCCGGCGATGTCGATGAGCGTTTGCATGTCATTCCTTCCGTCGAAAATACACGTCAATCCTGGGGGGCTTCGTTTCCGCGAAGTTTTTCGCCCTGGGCCATTCACTCATGTGGAAGCGGATCCACCGCGTTGGCGACCGGTTCGCCCTTTTCCGCGAGGCCGACCCAGTGGCCTCCCTTTTCGTTCTTGACCGCCAGCAAGTCGTAGGTCTTGATCATGGTCAGCAAACTCGAATGACCGTATTTCTTGGGGGAGAAGGCCGGGTCCGTCCGCTTGAGATATTGGCCCAGCGCGCCCAGCCCCACCTTTCCCTCGGAGGTTTCGTTCGCCAGCAGGGAAACGGCTTTCACCACGGAGAGTGGACGTCCCTTGGCCGTGGGGACAGTGGCGGCGGCGGGTTTCGGCGTCGCTTCCGGTTTGGCGGGCGTTTCCTTTTTCGCGGTTTTTCTCCCTCTCCCGGCGGACTTCGCCGGCGCTTCGGTCGTCGCGGGATCGACCGTCTCGGGCTTGTTTTTCCCGTTGGCCCTGGACACGCTGTCCGCGCTTTCCGGCGCCCACTCGAAAAACTGATCGCTGGCGTTGCGCAGCGCGCTGGGCGTCTTGCTTTCCCCCACGATGCACACGGTCGCGCCGCGCTCGCGCAGTTTGCGGCACAGGTAGGCAAAATCGGAATCGCTGGTCACCAGGCAGAAGGTATCGGCGCGCCGGTCGAACATGGCCTCCTGCGCGTCGAGCGCCAGGGCGATGTCGGCGGTGTTCTTGCCGGAAGCGTACTGGTATTGCAGGCACGGCGTGAAGGCGTGGCACACCAGCACCTCCTGCCACTTGTTGCCCAGCGTGCCCTGGTTGCCGTACCCCCGGCGCAGCGCGATGCGCCCGAATTGCGCCGCCATCAGCAAGGCGTATTCCAGGATGGCGGGCGAGACGTTGTCGCAGTCGACCAGAATGGCTACACGGGTTTCGTCGTTGTTTTCCATGTTCTCATTTCGTCAATGCGACGGGAATATAAGGGCTGGCGGGGTTGAAGCCCAGTTTTTGACTGGATGGGGAAAGCACCAGATCCATCATTTCCATCGGCACCGCGCCCAACAGCGGCTCGTCGCCGAGCACCAGGGCGGATAGATCGCAATAACGCCCGTCAAACCATACCCGCAACGGTCCTATCATGGGCACGGTTGTCCGATGAGCGTTCGCCAGCACGACTTCACGGGTACTGGCTTCTTCCATATCGAAGCCCAGTTGTACCGCGACGTGTTCCGGCAGGGTCAGGAACACGGAACCCGAATCCACCAGGGCGGAAACCTGGAGCGTTCTTTTATTGAACGGATTTTCAAGTTTCAGGCTCGCCCAGGTAAGGTCCATTGTCAGCCCCATTTCGCCCTCCTCCGGATCACAGCGTCACCCGCCGGAAATCCTCCAGCAGGCGCGCGAGATAAGCGTTGAAGCGGGTCGCCAGCGCGCCGTCGATGACGCGGTGGTCGGCGCTGAGCGAGAGCGGCAGGATCAGGCGCGGGACGAATTCCTTGCCGTTCCACACCGGTTTCGTCGCCGAGCGGCTGACGCCGAGAATGGCCACTTCCGGCGCGTTGACGATCGGCGAGAAGGCCGTGCCGCCGAGGCCGCCGACGCTGGAAATGGTGAAACAGGCGCCGCTCATGTCGGCCGGGCCGAGTTTGCCGTCGCGCGCCTTTTTGGCCAGTTCGCCGCATTCGACGGCGAGCTGGCTCACCGCCTTCTGGTCGACGTTCCGGATCACCGGCACGACCAGGCCGTTCGGCGTGTCGGCGGCGAAGGCGATGTGGTAATACTTCTTCAGCGCCAGAGCGGGTTCGCCATTTTCGTCCACCGTCAGCGAACTGTTGAACTCGGGGAATTTTTTCAGCGCGATCTCGCACGCCTTGATCAGGAAGGCGAGCATGGTGACTTTCGGGCCGGACTTCTCGTTCTCCTTGTTGAGCCGCATGCGGAAGGCTTCCAGCTCGGTGATGTCGGCGTCCTCGTGGTAGGTGACGGCGGGGATCATCACCCAGTTGCGCGCCAGGTTCTGGCCGGAAATCTTCTTGATGCGCGAGAGCGGCCGCGTTTCGACCGGGCCGAACTTGGCGAAATCGATCTTCGGCCACGGCAGGAGCTCCAATCCTCCCGGCGCCGCGCCGCCCAATCCCGGTCCCACTCCGGGCGCGGTGGCCGGGCCGGCCCGCATGACGCCCTTGACGAAGGCGCTGACATCCTCTTTCAGGACGCGGCCCTTGGGTCCGCTGGCCGTCACCCGGACGAGATCGACGCCGAGTTCGCGGGCGAACTGGCGCACCGACGGGCTGGCGTGCGCCTTGCCGTCGAATTCGCGCTCGACCGACTGCGAGACGCGCGGCGCGGGCACCGGCGCGCGCGGCGCGGCGGGCGTGGGCGGCGCGGGCGCGGGCTTCGCCGCCGGGGAGACCGCCGCCGGGGCTTGATCGCCCGCCGCTTCGTCCGCCGCCGCTTCGAGCAGCGCGATGACCGTTCCCTCGGAAACGCGGTCGCCCAGGGCCACGCGCAGTTCCTTGACAACCCCGGCTCTTGGCGCCGGCACGTCCATCGTGGCCTTGTCCGACTCCAGGGTAATCAGCGGCGCGTCCGCCTCGACGGCATCGCCGGCCTTGACGCACAACTCGATGACCGGTACCAGCGAAAAATCGCCGATGTCCGGGACCTTGACTTCGATTGCTTGACTCATG
>JAISNE010000445.1 GCA_031276375.1 Accumulibacter sp. | reverse complement strand
TTGGTCGGCGGGCGGGTGTTCTGCGCCTGGGTTTGTCCAATCAACATGATTACCGACGCCGCGGCCTGGAGTCGGCGGCGCCTCGCCATCAAGTCCGGTCACGCGCCCGACGCCCGCACACGCTACTGGTTCATGGTCGGCGTCTTCGCCGCCGCCGCCGTTACCGGCACGCTGGCCTGGGAATGGCTCAACCCGGTATCGATCACGCATCGCGGAATTTTGTTCGGCATGGGTACGGGGCTATTGTTCCTCGCCGCCGTGTTTCTCTACGACATGCTTGTCGTCAGCCGGGGCTGGTGTGGACATCTGTGTCCGATGGGCGCGTTCTACAGTCTGCTTGGCAAGACCGCGCTCTTGCGGGTGGCCGCGTCCCGGCGCGACGCCTGCGACGATTGCATGGACTGCTTCGCCGTCTGTCCCGAACCCCAGGTCATCCGTCCCGCCCTCAAGAAAGCGGGGCAGGAAAGTCCCGTCGTTTACAGTTCCCTCTGCACCACCTGCGGTCGCTGCATAGATGTTTGCGATCAGCGGGTCTTCAGGTTGACCCATCGTTTCGACCAAAGGAGTTCATCATGAAAAGCCGTTTCCTCGCTGTTTTCCAGTCTCCCCTGTTCGTCGGCCTGATGTTGATGTCCTGCGTCTCCCTTGCCGCCGACGACGGCGGACTGGCTACCCTGCGCGGCGCGTCCATCCCGTCGGCGGCACCCGCCTCCGGCGACGCGCTCAAGAAAGCCATCGAGGACGCGCCGCTGGAGCGCGATTTCACCCAGCAGCCGCCGCTGGTATCGCATGCGATCGACAACTATCCCGTGACCAAGAATTTCAACAAGTGTCTCGAATGCCATTCCTGGGAAAACTACCGCAAGAAAAAAGCCACCAAGGTCTCGCAGAGCCACTTCCAGGACGCCGACGGCAAGGAACGCGCCAGTATTTCGCCGCGACGCTATTTCTGCGTGCAATGCCACGTTCCGCAAGTCGACGCCAAACCGCTGATCGCCAACACCTACCAGCGCCCGAACACTCGCTGATTTTCCGGGGAGATGAAGATGACCAAGCCAAGCCTGTTCAGACGCGGATTCCGCTTCATTTCAGTGGGCGTACTCGCCGCCTTCCTCTTGGGCATCGTCTTCACCGCCGCCTTCAACGTGGCGGTGGACAAGACGAATACCGAGGCGTTCTGTATTTCCTGCCACGAAATGAAGAACAACTACCGGGAATACCAGGACACCATCCACTACGCCAACCGCTCCGGCATGCGGGCGATATGCTCGGACTGCCACGTGCCAAAGGCATTCGCGCCCAAGATGCTCGCCAAGCTCAGGGCTTCCAAGGACCTTTATCATTCCATCCTGGGCGCCATCGACACGCCGGAAAAATTCGAGTCCCGGCGCCAGGAAATGGCCCAGCGCGAATGGGCGCGCATGAAAGCCAACGACTCGCAGGAGTGCCGCAATTGCCATGACGCCGATTCCTTCGACTATGGCTCGCAAGGCTACCGTTCGGCGCAGCAGCACGAAGAAGGCTTGCGCACCGGGCAGACCTGCATCGATTGCCACAAGGGCATTGCCCACCGCCTGCCGCAAATCGACCAGGGCATCGGTTCTTCCGGCGCGACGGGCATTTCCCAGGAGGTTCTCCATTCCGAGTCCGCAGAAAAAGAGTAAGGCCGGGCAAGCCCTGATGTTCGTTTCAGTCCCGCCTGTCTATGACACCTTGCTTGACGCCTTGCGGCGGCCCCTGCGCAGCCTGCGCATTTCGGTCACTGACCGCTGCAATCTGCGCTGCGCCTATTGCATGCCGCGCGAGGCTTTCGGGCGGGACTTCGTTTTTTTGCGCCATGCCGATCTCCTGAGCTTCGAGGAAATTGTCCGCGTCGCCCGGCAGGCCATTGCCCTCGGCGTGCGCAAGATTCGTCTCTCCGGCGGCGAACCGCTGCTGCGTCGCGGCATTGAGCGCCTGGTTGAAATGCTGGCCGGGTTGCATGACGAGACGGGTCGGCCCATCGAACTCGCCATGACCAGCAACGGCGTCCTGCTGGCGAAAAAGGCGCGCGCGCTCAAGGGCGCGGGCCTGGCGCGCCTGAACATCAGTCTCGACGCTCTTGACGAGACGGTTTTTCAGCGCATCTGTGGAAGCGACGCGCCGCTTGCCGCCGTGCTGGAAGGCATCAACGCCGCCCAGGCGGCGGGATTTGCGCCGCTCAAGGTCAATGCCGTTATCAAGCGCGCGGTCAACGAAAGCGAAATCCTGCCGCTGGCTCGGCATTTCCGCCACACCGGCGTCATCCTGCGTTTCATCGAATTCATGGATGTCGGGACGACCAACGGCTGGCGGCTCGACGATGTGGTATCCGCCGACGAAATCCTGGCGCGCATCGACCAGGAATTCCCGCTGTACCCGCTGGCGCCGCGTCACGCGGGCGAGGTGGGGAAACGCTGGCAATTCATGGATGGCGGCGGCGAGATCGGCGTCATCGCCTCGGTAACGCAAACCTTCTGCCATGAATGCGACCGCCTGCGCCTGTCTACCGACGGCAAGCTCTACACCTGCCTGTTCGCCAGCGATGGCGCAGACCTGCGCACTCCCCTGCGCGCCGGAGAGGAAGACGCGCAACTGCGACAGCGCATCGCCAACGTCTGGGGCGGACGGCGCGACCGCTACTCGCAACTGCGCCACATCGCCAGCGAAGCGTCGGCGCGGAAAATCGAGATGTCGTATATTGGCGGCTAATGAACTGGCATGGAAAAACGCAAGCGCCGCCCTGCCGTATCGCCCGGTTGCGGGCGTGGATTGGAACATGTTCTGGAGAGGCCATTGAACGAAGCATTGAAGGATGATCTGGCGCATTTTTCCGCCGACGGTCGGGCGCGCATGGTCGATGTATCGGGGAAAGCCGCGACCCGTCGCACGGCGACAGCCAGCGGCGTGATTCGCATGCGCCCGGCGACGCTCTCGCGCATCCGCGCCGGAACAGTCGCCAAGGGCAATGTACTGGCGGTAGCCGACGTGGCGGCGGTGATGGCGGCCAAGCGCGCGCCGGAGACAATTCCGATGTGTCACGCGCTGCCGCTCTCTGGCGTCGAAACGGCATTTGGCGAGATCGTCGAGCCTGACGGCGAGGGCTGCGTCGGTCTCCGGGCGACGGCGAGCGTCGCGTGCGCCGGGCCGACCGGCGTGGAAATGGAAGCCCTGTGCGCCGTGAGCGCCGCGCTATTGACCATCTACGATATGTGCAAGGCGATGGATCGCGGCATGCGTATCGAGCATGTCCAGCTCGAAGAAAAGCGCGGCGGCAAAAGCGGAACATGGCGGCGGGGGACGGCATCATGATTCGCGTCCTGTTTTTTGGCCCGGTGGCCGAGCGCGTCGGCGCGCGGCAGATCGAGCTTGCGTTTCGCGCCGGTCTCACCTGGCAGGATGTGCACGACGAATTGCAGCCGCGCTATCCGGAAGCGTTCGCGCTGGTTTCCGTTGTCGCGGTCAATGGCGAACGGGTCGTCGACGCGGGAGCGCCGCTCTGCGACGGGGCGGAAGTCGTCTTCATGTCGCGTTTTTCCGGAGGATGAGATGAACGATTCGGTACGCTTGCAGCGGGAGGTTTTTTCGCTGGACGAGGAAATCCGCCGCTTGCGCGCCGTCTCGCGGCGCATCGGCGGCATCGCCGCCTTTCTTGGCTGCGCGCGCGATTTCTCCGAGGGGCGCGCGGTGCGCGCAATCGACTTCGACGCCTATCACCCGATGGCGCT
>JAISNE010000397.1 GCA_031276375.1 Accumulibacter sp. | reverse complement strand
TGGCGATAGTATTCCAGGTGGTATTCGGCGAAATAATTCTGCACCGTCGTGAAGCTGTCCTCGGGCAGCGGCAGGCTGAACGGATTGGACGAGAAAATATCCCAGCCGGGAATCTCGGCATCGGTGTCCAGCCACGCGTACAGTTCGAGGGGCGCGGAGTCGCGAATCAGATGGTCCATGATCGAAACGCCGCGCGCGGGCATGATCCGCCGCGCGCCGGGAAAATGCACGGCGGAGCGGGTATTCGGGCGGAAAGGACGTTCCCGCGTGAGATCATCGTTCGGCTTGCTCCAGGTAGCCAGGCCGCGCGGCCTGAAATCGGAAGCCAATGTAACACCAAATGCCGACCGAAAAAAACTCGCGCGGGCGAAAACGCGCGGATTGTGAAGTAACATCATCGCCTCTTTCCACGCGCTTCCGGTAATCCTCGCGGTTCGGCCATTTCCTCCGATGTGTTTTCATCCACGGCGCGCGCTGGCGCGTGCCCTGACCGTTTCCCTGCTGGCGCATGCCGGCCTGCTGTTCGGCGTGGCCGGGATGATTTTTCCCGCGCGCGTCGAGCCGCCGGCCAGGCCGCTCACGGTGGTGGCGGTCGGGCGCGCCGTTCCCGGAAACGCGCCGTCTCCCGCGCCGACATCCGCCGTGGCGGGAGCGGCGCGCGCTGAAACGCCGGCGCGTGTCGAGGAGCCGGCGCGTGTCGAGGAACCGGCGCGTGTCGAGAAACCGGCTCCGTCCAGGACGCCGAAGAGCGCGGTCAAAAAACGGGCGGCTCCCGGACGCCAGCCGAAACACGATGCCGTTCCGGCGGCGGTGTCTTCGCCGGTTGTTGCCGATCTCGTGACGGCGCCGGCGGCGCCTTCTCCGAGCGCCGCCGGAGATTCCCCAGGCGGCGCGGCGCGGGCGGAAGCGCCCGTGGCGTCCGCCGGCGGCGGCGCGCCCGCGCGGCGGGAGGAGGCCGGCGCCGACGATCTCCGGCGGTACCGGCTGGCCCTGGGAATCAACGCGCGGCGCTTCAAACGCTATCCGCCGCTGGCGAGGGAACGGGAATGGGAGGGAAGCGTGGAAATAACGCTCGATTTCCGGCCGCCGGCCGAACCCGTTCTATCGCTCGCCGGTTCGAGCGGAAAAAGGATTCTCGACGAGCAGGCGCTTGAAACACTGCGCCAGGCCGTCCGCCGGACCAATCTGCCCGCGGGCCTGAAAGGCAAGGATTTCCGGATGTTGCAAGTAGTCACTTTCAGTCTCGAAGACGAGGAATGATCCTATTCATACCAAGTTGCGCTCAACAGGCCATCGATACGCAAGTCCGACGTATCGGGATTCCGGTCATTTTTGTATAAGTCCCACGAAGCGGGCGAGACGCCCGCCATACGAGCCGCGTGTCAAGACCCGCCAGATCATAAACCGGCAAGAATCCGATGCTACCTGGTTTTTTGAGTTTCCATTCTTCGATGGCTTGTACGGGAGTACGGCGCGTCAGGGCGGGCGGCGGATTCCGCGGGCTTGTCATGAAGGTGTCACACGCGTTTCCTAAGCTGTGTCCTCCCAAACCGACACGAGGACAAGCCCATGCGTTCCATCCCCCTTTCCCTGGCCCTCGCCGCCGCCCTGGCGTCGCTCGCGCCGACCGCCGCCGCGCAGGCCATCTACCCGATCAACCGCGCGGAAATACTCTCCGGCGCGCGTTTCGATTTCAAGGTGGAGTTTCCCGGCCTCGCCGATCCGGCCCGTGTCTCGGTCACCATCAACGGTCATGATTACGCCAGGGTGTTGGGTCGGAGCGCCGAGTGGATCGCCCGCGAGGACGGCAAGGAGGCGTCCAGCCTGCTGCTGCGCGATGTCTCGCTGACGCGCCCGGGCCGCTACGCCGTGACGGCCAGCGACGGCGCGTCCAGCGCGTCGGTCGAATGGACGGTATACGCGACGCCCGGAAGGCGCGCGGCGAAAAACGTCATCCTGTTCATCGGCGACGGTTTTTCGATCGGCCACCGCACCGCGGCCCGTCTCCTGTCCAAGGGGGTCGAGGATGGCAAGATCAAGGGCAAGCTGGCCATGGACGACATGCCGCACATGGCGCTCCTGACCACGCAGGGAACCGACTCGATCATCACCGATTCGGCGAACGCCGCGCACACCTACACCACCGGCCACAAATCCTGCGTCAACGCGCTTGGCGTCTATTGCTCGCGCGCGGCCAATTCGCTCGACCACCCGAAAGTGGAGACGCTGACCTCGCTGGCCAAACGCAAGGGCCTGGCCGTCGGCGTCGTCACCAACGCCGAGATCGAGGACGCCACGCCGGCCGCGATGGTCGCGCATACCCGCCGCCGCTCCGATTACAACGACATCGTGAAGATGTACTACGACAGCCGGATCGACGTGCTGATGGGCGGCGGCTCGCCGTACTTCCTGCCCAGGAGCACGCCCGGCTCGAAGCGCGCCGACGAGGACGATTACATCGCCCGCTTCCGGGACGCCGGCTATGCGCTGGCCACCACCAGGAGCGAGATGCTCGCGGCGGCCAAGGACGGGAAGACGACCAAGCTGCTCGGCCTGTACAACACCGGCAACGTGGATGGCGCGCTCGATCTGAAATTCCTCAAGAAAGGCTCGGTCGCCAAGTTCCCCGACCAGCCCGACGTGGTCGAGGAAATGCAGGCGGCGATCCGCGTCCTGTCGCGCAACCGGAACGGTTTCGTGTTGATGGTCGAATCGGCGCGCATCGACAAGTATTCGCATTCGATGGATCCCGAACGCGCGATCTACGACACGATCATGCTCGACAACGCGGTCGGGGCGGCACGGGAATGGGCCGGCGCCAACGGCAACGACACGCTGATCCTGGTCACCGCCGACCATAGCCACCCGGTCAGCGTGATCGGCACGGTCGACGACAACGCGCCCGGCGAGGCGATGCGCAACAAGGTGAGGATCTACGAGGACGCCGGCTTCCCCGACTACCAGCCGAACGACGAAGGCTATCCGGTCAGCGTCGACGTGCCGCGCCGCCTGCGCTTCGTCTTCGGCGCCTACCCCGACCATTACGATACCTTCCGCCCCTTCCTCGACGGCGAGTTCGTGCCGGCGATCAAGAGCAGCGACGGGGTGATGGTCGCCAACGAGAAGTACAAGGACGTTCCGGGCGCCGTGCCGCGCGTCGGCAATCTGCCGAACACGGGAAAACGCGCCGCCAACCAGGGCATCCATTCGGGCGATGACGTGGTGCTCACGGCGATGGGGCCGGGCGCCGGAAAGGTGCGCGGACAGATGGAAAACACCGATCTCTTCCGGGTTATCGCCGAAGCGCTGGATCTGGCGCAAGGCAAATCCACCGGCAAGACCTCCGGGCAATGATCCCGGCCTGTCAAAACGCCCTCCGGAAACCGGCCGCGCCGGCCCGGCGGCGCTTCCTGCGAGGCTTCCTGCTGCCCCTGCTGGCCATTCCCGGCCTCGCCGGGGCGGCCGAGACATTGAGCTTCGACGGGCTGTACCAGTCGATCGGCGTGCTCGGCATCCGCTATTCCGAACGCGCCCTCTCGCTCAAGGAGCGGACGGTGCGCATGCGCGGCTTCATGGCGCCGCCGCTCAAGCCGGAAAGCCGGTTTTTCGTGCTCACCCGCGAGCCGGTCGCGGTTTGCCCGTTCTGCGCCTCCGACGCCGAATGGCCCGTCGACATCGTGGTCGTCTACTTGAAAAAGACGCTTGTCCCGGTCGATTTCCAGCGGCGCGTCACCGTCGAGGGGCGGCTCGAGATCGGTTCCTGGACCGATCCGCAAACGGGTTTCGTCAGTCAGGTGCGTCTGGTCGACGCCGATTTCGGGAACTGACCGGAAATGGGCCAAACACTGTGCGTCGAGGAGCTGGCCTGGCGTTTTCCGGGACAGCGCCACGCCCTGTTCGAGATCGCCGGTCTCGACGTGCCGGCGGGTTCCAGCCTGGGTATTCGCGGCCCGTCGGGCGCGGGCAAGACCACCTTGTTCCACTGCCTGTCCGGCATCGCCGTTGCCGAATCGGGCCGCGTCCGCTGGGATGGCCTCGACCTGCGCGCGCTCTCCCCCGAAGCGCGCGACCGCTGGCGCCAGCGCAACGTCGGCCTCGTCTTCCAGGATTTCCACCTCATCGAGGGCCTGGCGGCCTTCGACAACGTGCTGCTGCCCGCCTGTTTCGAGCACTGGCGCGCGCCGCCGGAATTGCGCCGCCGCGCCGGCGAATTGCTCGAAGCCGTCGGCGTCGATTGCCGGGAACGCGATGTGGCGCTGCTCTCGCGCGGCGAGCGGCAGCGTGTCGCGCTCGCCCGCGCCCTGCTGTTCGCGCCGGGGATCGTCATCGCCGACGAGCCGACGGCCAGCCTCGACCCGGAACACCGCACCCGTGTCGGCGAGCTGCTGGCCGGCCTGGCGCGAACGCGGAACGCCACGCTGATCGTCGTCTCGCACGACCAGGAATTGCTGGCGCGGCTGGACCATTGCGTGGCGCTCGAAGACGGAAGACTGCGGTGAGCCGGCGCGGTCTTTCTTCCCGCGCGACTCGTGGGGCCGGCTCGTGGGGCCGGCTTCCAGCCGGCCAGGGGAGCAGGATGCTCCCTCTACCTTGCTTTCGGGCGGGGTTCCAAACCGGAGTAGGTTTTACGATGAACGAGAGGCGCGCATGAATCCTTTTCCCCTTGTCCTGGCCGACCTGCGCCGCAACCGTCCGCTGGCGTGGCTGATCGTTCTGCTGGTGGCGCTGGCGCTGGCCGTCGGCATCATGGTGATCTCGCAGGAACGCGCCCTGCGCCAGGGCAGCGCGCGCGCGGCGGACGATTTCGACCTGTTGATCGGTGCGCCCGGCAGCCCGACGCAACTGGTGTTGAGCACCGTCTACCTGCAAGCGCGGGCGATTCCGCTGCTCGACGGCGCGGTGCTGGCCGAAGTGGCCCGATCCCCCGGCGTCGTCCATGCCGCGCCGATCGCTTTTGGCGACCACTGGCAAGGGCATCCGATCGTCGGCACGACCGCCGATTTCGCGTCGCGCGGCGGCGCGCTGGAAATCGGCGAAGGCCGGATTTTCCAGCGGCGCGGCGAGGCCGTCGTCGGCGCGGCGGTGCCGCTCGCGGTCGGCGCGCGGATTGCCCCGCAACACGGCCACGGCGGGGAGCATGACGGGGATCACGAGGAGGAAGAGGAAGACGAGGACGAAGAAGAACACGCCGGACACGCCGACGTCCGGTATACCGTCGTCGGACGCCTGCCCGCCCGGCACACGATCTGGGATACCGCCGTGCTGGTGCCGGTCGAGGATGTCTGGGCGATACACGGCCAGGCCGACGGCCACGACATTGGGGAAAAGCGCATCGGCCCGCCGTGGAACGCCTCGCGTTTGCCCGGCGTGCCCGCCATCGCCGTGAAACCGGCGTCGGTGGCCGACGCCTACGTCCTGCGCGGCCGCTTCCGCGCGCCGCGCAGCCTCGCCCTGTTTCCCGCCGAGGCGCTCAACGAACTGTACGCCGCGCTCGGCAACGCGCGCGACCTCATGTCATTGCTGGCCGTCGCCACGCAAGTGCTGGTCGTCGCGGCGGTGCTGGTGACGCTGCTGACCGGTTTTCTCGCGCGCCGCCGCCGCTTCGCCGTGCTGCGCGCGATCGGCGCGCCGCGACGCTACGTGTTCGCCACGGTCTGGATCGAAGTCGCCTGGCTCATCGGCCTGGGCGCGCTGCTCGGCCTCCTGCTCGGCTACGGCGCGGCGGCGGCCTTTTCCCGCTACTTGCAGGGCCTGGCCGGTTTCGCCATGCGGGCCAGCCTGGGCGTCGAGGAATTCATCCTGGCCGGAAGCCTCGCGCTGTCCGGGGGCGTTCTCGCCATCCTGCCGGCCTGGTGGGTGTTCCGGCGTTCGATCGTTGACGGATTGACGGGCCCCCATTGAAACCCGGGGGGAGAATTACGCTTCTCCCTCCAGCAAGAAATTGTGCATGAACCGGAGGAGTCCGCCGGCGTCGTTTGCGTTTTCAAAACAGTTTCCAATAATCGTTTTATCCTCACGACAGGGAATGGTCATGATCATCCAGAAAAGAAGCGCGCCCGCCGCGCCGTCAGTCATGTCCGCCGCGCTTGCCGTCACGCCCGCCGCGGCCCCCGGCGACCGGAAGGACAACGCGGCGCGAGAAGCCGAAACGGCCATCCCGGCCATCCATGATTCCGGAACCGCCGTCGTTCCCGTCGCCTCCCCACCCGCCGCGAGCGACTCGGAAGCGCCTCCGGACGGCGCGTCCCCCGAGCACGCCAGGACGCCGCGCCGCGTCTTCCCGAAAAAAAACACGCGAAAGGACGTTCCCGGCCGTCCCGCGCCGATCCCGCCCGATGACGAGCTGGCGGACAATTGGCGCGCCGGAGGATATCCCTACAAAAGGCAGATGTCCCGCAAGAACTACGATAAACAGAAATACCAGCTCCAGGTGGAACTCCTGAAAATGCAGGCCTGGATGAAGGAAACGGGACAGCGTCTGGTGATCGTCTTCGAGGGCCGCGACGCGGCCGGCAAGGGCGGCACCATCAAGCGTTTCATGGAGCATCTGAACCCGCGCGGCGCTTCCGTGGTCGCCCTGGAAAAACCCTCGGAAGTCGAGCGCGGGCAATGGTATTTCCAGCGCTACATCCAGCACCTGCCCAGCGCGGGCGAAATCGTGATGTTCGACCGCTCCTGGTACAACCGGGCGGGCGTGGAATGGGTCATGGGATTCTGCACGCCCGACGAATACGCGGAGTTCATGCGCCAGTGCCCGGAATTCGAGCGCAACCTGGTCAGGAGCGGCATTCTCCTGATCAAGCTCTGGTTTTCGGTGAGCCGCGCCGAACAGCGGCAGCGTTTCAGGGAACGGGGAAAGCATCCCCTGAAACAGTGGAAGCTCTCGCCCATCGACGTGGCGTCCCTGGACAAATGGGAGGAATACACGAAGGCGAAAGAGGCGATGTTCTTCCACACCGACACCGCCGAGGCGCCCTGGACGGTGGTCAAATCCGACTGCAAGAAACGCGCGCGCCTGAACGCCATGCGCTATGTGCTGCACAGTCTTCCCTACGCCAACAAGGACATCAAGCGGATCGGCCCGCTCGACCCCCTGCTGGTGGGCCGCGCCAATGCCGTGCATGAACGGGAAGAACACGCCAGCGCCGACGCGTCTGTTCTGTGAAGGTTTTTTGTAGGGGGAGCCTCCTTGCTCCCCTCGGGCGCGGGAAGCACCCGTCCAACAGGGCAATCGCATTTAGAACCTGTTCAAAGTCTCCTGAATATGGTAAAACTCTACGGATGAGACATTCCTACCCTAGCGACATCAGTCGTGAGCAGTTTGAGCGGATTCGTCCGTTACTGGAGAGCGCGCGCA
>JAISNE010000382.1 GCA_031276375.1 Accumulibacter sp. | reverse complement strand
GCGAGTGGCTCATGCCGGGCGAAACGGCTTGCGATGCCGGCAACTGGGGAATGCCGCCGGTTCTATGGGCCTATTTCGGCAGGACCGACGCCGGGGAATCGTTCGTTGCGGGCAAGGTGCTGGAAAAACCGCTGGCGAATTCGACGGGATCGAATATCCATTCGGGGGCGCACTATGTGCTTCCTGAGCAAGCCCTGCCTGAATGGGAACAGGCCATCAAGACATTGAGATATACCTACGAACAAACCCAACGGAGAATGAGCGCTTTCGTCCTGGCTTCCATCGCCGCTCCCAGGCCGTCCTGGCTGGGAGATGACGACGCTCTGAGCGAGATTTTCAGACAGCAGAACCTGTTGCTCAAGGAAGGAAAAATTGTATGGGGATCGCTGGTTCAGGCCAACAGACTGCTGTTCGAGCCGGGCGACGCGGACTGCCCAGGGGTTTTGGTCTATTCCACGGACACTTATTTTGATTCGCGTCCACACGAATTGGAATTGATTAGTGACAAAATATGTTCATTCAAGGAAACGAATCCGACCGACCCGGAACTGAACGAGGTTGCGCGTCTGATTACCGACGAAATGGATCGCTCGATGGGTTTCACGCTGCCCAGGGTATTCTCGGACAAAGAAATCAAGTGGGCGACGTTCATGGTTTTTCGCCAACATATTCCCAACAGGGTGCTGTCACACGACCTCTTTCCCATTCTGACGCATCCATCCACCCAGGCGGTAATGATGGTTCCGTGCAAGTTCTGGCCCATCGAATTGCTGACCGCGTGGAAAAAGGCGCTGGAAAAAAAGTTGGCGAATTCGACGGGATCGAATATCCATTGAGGACGCGCTATTACTCAACGGTCAGTAATTTTGAATACATGAATATGCCAAATACGCAAACAAATTCAGATTGCGTCATTGCGAGGGCCGCGGGCCCGTGGCAATCCAGACGGCCTTGGAGATACTCCGGCGTTCCCGGAAAGCCGAACCGCCGTCTGGATTGCCACGTCGCGCAGCCCGAGCAATGACGGAGTTTTCCCCGCCTTGCCGTGGCGAATACCTTTGTCGTTGAACAGGCGCGGCAATGAACCCAAGGCCCGCGACAACGCGCCAAACCTCAAATCCCCGTCATTGCGAGGGCCGCAGGCCCGTGGCAATCCAGACGGCCGTGTGGATTGCCACGTCGCGCAGCCCGAGCAATGACGATTTTATTCCGGTGTTTCCTAAATTACTGACTGCCGAGTAGTTGAAATCCCGGCGCGAAACGCGCGGTTTATTTTGAATGGTGAATTCTGATATGTTATGCGCCCACACCCACTTGCGTGACAGGACATGATCGAAACCGATTCCTTCGCGCGTTCCGGCGAGGCCCCGCCCGAGCGCCTGATTTCGCCCGAATCGAAGTCGAACCAGGAAGAGGTCATCGAGCGCGCGCTGCGCCCGAAGCGTCTTGCCGACTACGTTGGGCAAACGCGCATCCGCGAGCAGCTGGCCATCTTCATCGAAGCCGCCAAGCGCCGCCGCGACACGCTCGACCACGTGCTGCTGTTCGGCCCGCCGGGCCTCGGAAAGACGACGCTGGCGCACATCATCGCCACCGAGATGGGCGTCGGCCTGCGCCAGACTTCCGGGCCGGTGCTCGAACGCGCCGGCGACCTGGCGGCCATGCTCACCAATCTCGAACCGCACGACGTGCTGTTCATCGACGAAATCCACCGCCTCTCGCCGGTCGTCGAGGAAATCCTCTACCCGGCGATGGAGGATTTCCAGATCGACATCATGATCGGCGAGGGGCCGGCCGCCCGCTCGGTCAAGCTCGACCTGCCGCCGTTCACCCTGGTCGGCGCCACCACGCGCGCCGGCATGTTGACCAACCCGCTGCGCGACCGCTTCGGCATCGTCGCCCGGCTGGAGTTCTACACGCCCGAGGAGCTCAGGCACATCGTCACGCGCTCCGCGCAGTTGCTGGAAGTGCCGGTCGACGCGGACGGCGCGCTGGAAATCGCCCGCCGCTCGCGCGGCACGCCGCGCATCGCCAACCGCCTGCTGCGCCGGGTGCGCGACTTCGCCGAGGTCCGGGCCGCCGGCCACGTCACCCGCGAAGTCGCCGACGAGGCGCTGTTGATGCTCGACGTCGATCACGGCGGCCTCGACGTCATGGACCGCAAGCTCTTGTCCGCGGTCATCGACAAATTCAGCGGCGGCCCGGTCGGCGTCGACAACCTGGCCGCGGCGATCGGCGAGGCGCGCGACACCATCGAGGACGTACTCGAACCCTTCCTGATCCAGCAGGGTTTCCTGCAACGCACGCCGCGCGGGCGCGTCGCCACCGCCGCCATCTACCGTCATCTCGGCCTCGTCGCCCCGGCGCAGAGCCTCCAGAACGAACTCTGGCAAAACCCGCCTTGAACACGGAAAAATCCTTCCCGCCCGCCGGAACGCCGCGGCGGCGAACGAGCCGGACGACACCCCGGCCAAGCCGCCGCCGGGCGGAAAGGCGCCCCGTCAAAGAAATGGAGAAAGTCCCGGCATGAACATCGTCATCCTCGCCGCCGGCCAGGGCAAGCGCATGCGCTCCAGGCTGCCCAAGGTGCTGCATCCTCTCGCCGGCAAGGCGCTCGTCTCGCACGTCATCGATACCGCGCGCGCGCTGTCGCCGCGCCGCCTGTGCATCGTCCATGGCCACGGCGGCGACGCCGTGCGCGCGGCGCTCGCCGCGCCCGATCTGTCCTGGGTCTTGCAGGAGCCGCAACTCGGCACGGGACACGCGCTCCGCCAGGCGCTGCCCTTCCTCGACGGGCGGGGGACGACCCTGGTGCTTTACGGCGACGTGCCGCTGATCCAGGCCGAAACGCTGCGCGGACTGGTCCAGGCGGCGGCCGGCGGAGTGGCCGTGCTGACCGCCGAACTGGCCGATCCGCAAGGCTACGGCCGCATCGTGCGCGACGCCGCCGGCGAGGTGGCGCGCATCGTCGAGCAAAAGGACGCAACAGGCGAAGAGCGCGACATCCGCGAGATCAACACCGGCCTCATGGCCATGCCCACGGAGCGTCTCGGCGAATGGCTGGACAGGCTGTCGAGCGACAACGCGCAGCATGAATATTATCTGACGGACATCGTCGGCATGGCCGTCGAGGCCGGTCTGCCGGTACGCACGGCCCACCCGCAACACGCCTGGGAAGTGCTTGGCGTCAATAGCCAGGCGCAGCTTGCCGAGCTGGAGCGCATCGCCCAGCGCGCCGTGGCGGAGAAGCTGATGGAACAGGGCGTGCGGCTCGCCGATCCGGCGCGGATCGACGTGCGCGGCGAGTTGCGCTGCGGGCGCGAGGTATTCATCGACATCAACTGCGTATTCGAAGGACAGGTCGCGCTCGGCGAGGCGGTGGAGGTCGGTCCGAACTGCGTGCTGAAAAACGCGCGCATCGGCGCCGGCACGCGGCTGGCGGCATTCACCCACATCGAGGACGCCGTGGTCGGCGCCGACGGCCGGATCGGCCCGTTCGCCCGCCTGCGTCCGGGCGCCGAACTGGCGGAAGACGTGCATGTGGGCAACTTCGTCGAGATCAAGAAAAGCGCCATCGCGGCGCATTCCAAGGCGAATCACCTGGCATACATCGGCGACGCGACGATCGGC
>JAISNE010000363.1 GCA_031276375.1 Accumulibacter sp. | reverse complement strand
CGCTTCGTGGGCGTCGGTGATCGTTGCCGTTCCAACCTCGAAATTCTGCCGGGCCTGCGCCAGTTGCTGCGCGATGGCTTCCTTGCTGGCGCGCACCGCGGCGAGGTTTTCCCGCGCGTGGAGCACGTCGAAATACGCCTGCGCGACACGCAGGATCAGCTCTTGCGAAGCCTGCGCGAAAACCGCTTCGGCCTGCGCCACCCGCCATTTGGCTTGTCCGTACTGGACGACGTTCTGCCAGCGGAACAGCGGCTGGGTCAGGCTGACGCTGTAGGCGTGCGTGTTGTAATCGCTTTTCCACGATGGTTGGCCGCCACTGTGATAGCGGTTTTCGTTCCACGCCGATCCCGCCGTCGCGCCGATGGCCGGCAGCAAGCCGGCCCGCCCCTGCGGCAGCTTTTCCCGTCCGGCCTCGACAGTCGCCCGCGCGGCGGCGTAGCGCGCGTCGTTGACCAGCGCCTCGCGATAGACCCGCACGAGATCCACCGGAAACGCCCGGTAGGAAAGACACGCCAGCCCCACCAGCAGGATTGTCCGGAGAACGGCGGATGGCCCAGGTCGCATGTCTTCCTCCTTGCGCTTCGCGCCCCGGTCAGCGGACGGAGAAGACGGATTGGCCAGGCCGCGGGACGTTGACGAGGGCGGCGGCCCAGGTTTCAAACGGGCTTTCAGCGCCGGAAGCTTCCCCGCTTGCGCGCCTGACCCGCCGCGCCGCGCCGGCCCGTTTCGTGGCGATACCGGCCCGGTACGCTTCCGGAACGCCATCCTCGCGCCCGGCTTCGTCCAACACCGCCAGGACGCCCGGATCGAACGCGTTCCAGGCGCGGATTCGCTGCCCGATCGTGTTGAAGCGCGCTGCTTCGATAGTCATCGCCATGGCCGCCATCTCATTTCACCGTCCGGACGATTCGCCTTGATGAATCGTTCATGGTTGGAAACAGAGCGGGCATTATACCTTGCGGGCCGCCGCCTTCGAATGACCCGTTTCCGCCAGCCATCTGCCGGCCCAGTTTTCGCGCGGATGCCGCGGACGGGCGCTATTGACGATGAGGCTCCGCAACCCACGCCTATGCTTGCGGGGAAGGGGAGATGTTTTCCTTCTTTCCTCGGTTCCCCCTCGGGGAAAGCGCCGAAGCGGGCAATGACGGCGCGGTCAAATCATTTGTTCACCGGGGTTCCCAGCACGAAATCGATGCGCCCGCTTTCCAGGTCGGCCCGCACCAGCCGCACGCGCAGGCGGTCTCCCAGGCGGTAGCGTTGTCCGCTCCGTTCGCCCAGCATCTGATGTTTCACGGCGTCGAACTGGAAATAGTCCTCGCCCAGTTCCGATACATGCACCAGTCCCTCGACGTAGACGGCGTCGAGCGCGACGAATACGCCAAACGGCACGACGGCGGCGATCGTGCCGTCAAATTCCTCGCCGATGCGATCGCGCATGTAGTAGCACTTCAGCCAGTTGACCACGTCGCGCGTGGCTTCGTCGGCGCGCCGTTCGGTCATCGAACAATGCAAGCCGATTTCCTCCCAGTTGCCCGGCGCGTGACGCTGGCCTTCGAGCGCCGCCTTGATCGAGCGATGCACCAGCAGGTCCGGGTAGCGCCGGATCGGCGAGGTGAAGTGTGTGTAATGTTCGTAGGAAAGCCCGAAATGGCCGACGTTGTCCGGGCTGTACGTCGCCTGGCGCAACGAGCGCAGCATCATGGTCTGCAACAGTTGGGCGTTCGGGCTGTTCCTGACCTTGTCGAGCAGGGCCGCGTAGTCCTTGGCGGAAGGGTTCTCGCCTCCCGGCAGGGCCAGGCCGAATTCCTTGAGGAAAGCGCGCAGGCTTTCGAGCTTTTCCGGCGTCGGCCCTTCATGGATGCGGTACAGGCAGGCCTGTTTGTGCTTTTGCAGGAACGCCGAGGCGCAGACATTGGCGGCGAGCATGCATTCCTCGATCAGGCGGTGCGCGTCGTTGCGTTCCGTCGGAACGATGTTCTCGATCTTGCCTTGATCGTCGAACAGCATCATCGTTTCGATCGTCTCGAAATCGATCGCGCCGCGTTTGTCGCGGGCCTTGAGCAGTATCTTGAAGAGGGCGTACAGCGCCTGCAAATGCGCTTGCAGACTTTCATGAAGCGGATTTTCCGGCCGCATGGCGCCGGAGAGCCAGCCCCACACCTGCGTATAGGTCAGGCGCGCTCTGGAACGGAACAGTGCCGGGTAGAAGCGGTAGTCCTTGATGTTGCCGCGCGTGTTGATGTCCATGTCGCAGACCATGGCCAGCCGGTCGACGTCCGGATTGAGCGAACACAGGCCGTTGGATAGTTTCTCCGGCAGCATCGGGATCACCCGCCGCGGAAAGTAGACCGAATTGCCGCGTTCCATGGCTTCGCGGTCGAGCGCCATGCCGGGTTTCACGTAATGGCTGACGTCGGCGATCGCCACCACCAGCCGCCAGCCCCTTCCCTTCCTTTCCGCGAACACCGCGTCATCGAAATCCCGGGCCGTTTCGCCGTCGATGGTCACCAGCGGCAGATCGCGCAAATCGACGCGTCCCGCGCATTCCGCCTTGCGGATTTTGTCCGGCAGGCGTTCCGCCTCTTTCACGGCTTGCGCGGAGAATTCAAACGGGAGATCGTACTTGCGCAAGGCGATTTCGATTTCCATGCCCGGATCGGCGTAATTGCCCAGAATGTCGACGATCTGTCCGATCGGTTGCGAGTGCCGGTCGGGTTGTTCGACGATTTCGACGACGACCACCTGCCCGACCCTGGCCTTCGGTTTCCTGCCGGTCTTCCCCTCGGCCACGATCAGGATGTCCTGGCTGATGCGCTTGTTTTCGGGCACCACGACCATGATGCCGTGTTCGACCAGCACGCGTCCCACGACCCGGCTGTTGGCCCGTTCGAGCACCTCGACGATGGCCGCCTCGCGCCGTCCCTTGCGGTCGACGCCGGTCGGCCGGACCAGCACGCGGTCGCGGTGCAGCACCTTGGTCATCTGCTTGGGATCGAGATAGAGGTCCTCGCCGCCGTTGTCCGGGATCAGGAATCCGTAGCCGTCGGCATGCCCCTCGACACGCCCCGCGACGAGGCTGGCCCGTTCCGGCAGAATGTAGGCGCCCTTGCGGTTGCGCATCAATTCGCCATCCCTTTCCATGGCGCCAAGACGCCGCCGGAACATTTCCTCCTCGTCCTGGCGAATGTCCAGCAGAACGCACAGGTCATCGTAAACAACCGGTTT
>JAISNE010000110.1 GCA_031276375.1 Accumulibacter sp. | reverse complement strand
AGCGTATCCAGCCGCTGGCGAAATCCTCGATGGTGCATGCCAGCTTGCGCGGGTCGTGGCGGATGTAGTCGGTGGCGCTGGTGAAATCGCGTTCGACGATCTTGATGCCTTTTTGCGCCAGCGCCTGCCTGTCCCGCAGGCGGACCGGAATCTTGCCTTCTTTTCCGTACTTGCGGATCAGGCTGGCGCGCAGTTCGCCGTTGTTGACCAGCAGGTAGTCGATCCTGCCTTCCCCGAGATAGCGTTCGATGACGTCGACGAAATCTTCCACGGCGAAGCCATCGGTTTCGCCGTGCTTGGTCATGATGTTGCACACGTAAATGATCCTTGCCGGGGAAGCGCGCAGCGCCTCGGTCATTCCCTTGCACAGCAGGTTGGGGACGATGCTGGTGTATAGATCGCCGGGGCCGATGATGATGTAGTCGGAATTCTCGATCGCTTCCCTGGCGCGCGGGTTGAGCCGGCCCTCTCCGAGCAGGAAGGCGTCGCGGACGGGAATGTTGGCGTCGTGCCTGGGGATGTCGATCTCCGATTCGCCGAGGATTTGCTCGCCGTTCTCCAGCGTCACGCCGAGGCTCACGTTATCGAGCGTCACCGGAATCACTTTGCCTTGCACGCTGAACATCTCGGAGAGTTCCTCGATGCCGCGCTCGAAACTGCCCATGATGTCGGTCAGCGCGGTCAGCAGCAGATTGCCGACCGTGTGGCCGGCGATGCGCCGTCCTTCCTTGAAACGGTATTCGAACAGCCGGCGCACGATCTCGGTATCCTCGGACAGGGCGACGATGGCCCGGCGCACGTCGCCGGGCGGCAGGATGCCGAATTCGTCCCGCAATTCCCCGGTCGAGCCGCCCGAATCGGCGACCGTGACGATGGCCGCCAGGTTCAGGCGCCGGTTCCCGCCCAGTCCCGAGAGGACGTTGAACGTCCCGGTTCCGCCGCCGATGGTGGTGATGTTGCATTTCGTTTCCGACGCTTGTTTGCGCATTACCGTTTTTTTCCCCTTGCAAAGGTCAAACGCCAGGCGATGACTTTCATTTATAATTGCACCCTTATTTCCGTTCCGACGCCCACAGTGAACTCAAATCTCGGCAAGCTGCAAACCTATCCGTTCGAGAAGCTGCGTCGGCTGATGGCGGGGATCGCCGCCAAGCCCGGATTGAGCGAAATCAGGCTGCACATCGGCGAGCCCCGGCATGCCACGCCGGCGTTCATCAAGGAGGCGCTGGTGGCCGGGCTGGGAGGTCTGTCGAACTATCCTAGCACGCTTGGGCAGCCGGCGTTGCGGCAGGCGATCGCCGAATGGATGAAGAAGCGTTATGCGCTCGACGACATCGATTCGGAGAGCGAAATCATCCCGGTCAACGGTTCGCGCGAGGCGCTGTTTTCGCTCACCCAGGCGGTTATCGACCCGAACCGCGGCGACGCGCCGCTGGTGGTCAGCCCCAACCCGTTCTACCAGATCTACGAAGGCGGCGCGTATCTTGCCGGCGCCGACATCCGCTTTCTCAACACGGTGCGGGAGAGCGGTTTTGCTTTCGACTACGCCAGCCTTCCGGAGGCGGAATGGCGGCGCGTGCAATTGCTGATCGTCTGTTCTCCGGCCAACCCGACCGGCAAGGTGCTGGACCTCGACGACTGGCGGCGCTTGTTCGCGCTCTCGGACCGTTACGGCTTCGTGATCGCTTCCGACGAATGCTATTCGGAAATCTATTTCGACGAAGGCCGGCCGCCGCCGGGCGTTTTGCAGGCGGCCGAGCGGCTGGGCCGGAATCGTGACCGGCTGGTCATGCTGTCCAGCCTGTCCAAGCGTTCCAACGTCCCCGGCATGCGTTCCGGATTCGTCGCCGGCGACGCCGCGATCCTCAAGGATTACCTGCTCTACCGGACCTACCACGGTAGCGCCATGAGTCCGGCCTTCCAGGCCGCCAGCATCGCCGCGTGGCGGGACGAAGCGCACGTCGCCGCCAACCGCGAGCAATACCGCCAGAAATTCGCCGCCGTCACTCCCCTTTTGCGGGACGCGCTCGGCGTTTCGATGCCGGACGCCGGTTTCTACCTGTGGGCGAAAACGCCGATCGAGGATACCGATTTCGCCCGCCGCCTGGCCGCCGAACAGAACGTCCACGTATTGCCGGGCAGTTTCCTGGCGCGCCCGGCGCACGGCGTCAACCCCGGCGCCGGCCACGTGCGCGTCGCGCTCGTCGAACCGCTCGCCGAATGCCTCGAAGCCGCCGCCCGGATCCAACGCTTCATCGCCCATCTCTAGGAAAGTCAAATGCAGGAATTTCAGCAAATCATCGAGGAAGCGTGGGAAAACCGCGCTTCGTTGCAACCCGGCGGCGCGCCCGCCAAGGTCGGCGAGGCCATCGCCCGCGTGCTCGCCGAACTCGACGCCGGGACCTTGCGCGTCGCCGAGAAGATCGGCGGCGAATGGGTCACCCACCAGTGGCTCAAGAAGGCCGTTCTGCTCTCGTTCCGTATCGAGGACAACGTGTTGCTCGACAACGGTCCGCTGCGCTACTTCGACAAGGCGCCGACCAAGTTCGCCAAATACGATGCCGAGAAATTCCGCCGCGGCGGTTTCCGCGTCGTGCCGCCGGCCACCGCCCGGCGCGGCTCGTTCATCGGCAGGAACGTGGTGCTGATGCCGTCCTATGTCAACATCGGCGCCTACGTCGATGAAGGCACGATGGTCGACACCTGGGCCACCGTCGGCTCCTGCGCGCAGATCGGCAAGAACGTCCACCTCTCGGGCGGCGTCGGCATCGGCGGCGTGCTCGAACCCTTGCAGGCCAATCCGACGATCATCGAGGACAACTGCTTCATCGGCGCGCGCTCGGAAATCGTCGAGGGCGTCATCGTCGGCGAAGGCGCGGTCATCTCGATGGGCGTCTATATCGGCCAGTCGACCAGGATTTTCGACCGCGGGACCGGCGAGATCGGCTACGGCCGCATTCCGCCCGGCTCGGTCGTCGTCTCGGGCAGCCTGCCGTCGAAGGACGGCGGCCACAGCCTCTACTGCGCGGTCATCGTCAAGAAAGTCGACATGAAGACGCGCGCCAAGACGAGCATCAACGACCTGTTGCGCGGCGACTGAACCGCCAAGAGTTCCCTTGTGTTCCTCTATACATCCATGAGGAAATATCATGATCCTGGACAAACTCTTTCATCTGATGTCGGAAAAACACGCTTCCGACCTTTTCATCTCCGCCGGCGTTCCCATCCACATAAAGATCCAGGGCAACACCGCTCCGGTCAACCAGCAGATGATGACCTCGGCGATGATCGAAAAGATCGCCGATGAACTGATGACGCCCGAGCAGGCCAGGAAGTTCGAGTCGACGATGGAAATGAATCTTTCCTTCGGCGTGCCGAAGGTCGGCAATTTCCGCATCAATCTATTTCGCCAGCGCGCCTCGATCTCGATCGTCGTGCGTTTCATCCTCGGCAACATTCCGGCGCTCGACACGCTGAATCTGCCGCCCATCCTGGCCGAACTGGTCATGGAAAAACGCGGGCTGATCCTGATCGTCGGCGCCACGGGTTCGGGCAAATCGACGACCATCGCCTCGATGCTCGACTATCGCAACGCCAATCGCAACGGCCACATCCTGACCATCGAGGACCCGATCGAATTCCTGTTCAAGCACAAACGCTCGATCGTCAACCAGCGCGAACTCGGCATGGACACGCTGGGCTGGGAACAGGCGCTCAAGAACGCCATGCGCCAGGCGCCCGACTGCATCCTGATCGGCGAAATCCGCGACCGCGACACCATGCAGGCGGCCATCGCCTACGCGCAGACCGGGCATCTGTGCATGGCCACGCTGCACGCCAACAACAGCTACCACGCGCTCAACCGCATCATCAATTTCTTCGCGCTGGAAAACCGCACGGCGCTCTACCTCGATCTGTCGGCCAGCCTGAAGGCCATCGTCTCGCAGCGCCTCGTCGGGCGGCCCGACGGGCAGCGCATCCCGACCGTCGAAATCCTGCGCAACACCCGCCACATCCAGGAACTGATCGAACGCGGCGAAATCCTGTCGATCAAGGAAGCCATGGAACAAAGCCTGGCGCCGGGATCGCAGACCTTCGAGCAGGATCTCTTCCGCCTTTACCGCGAAGGAACCATCACGCTGGACGAAGCCCTGGTCAATGCCGATTCGCCGACCAACCTCTCCTGGCTGATAAACAATTCCGGGATCGACATGGGCAAGAAAGAAGATCTGAAAGTCGATCCTGTCCTGGAATTCGCCGAAACCGACGACAGCGGCGTTTCATTCAAGGAATTCAGCCTGAACCTCGGCGCCGGTCAGGACAACCGTGTCTCCTGACGCGCCCGCCGGGACGCCGGAAAACCCGACGCTCGCCCTCGCCGAACGGCTCATCGCCCTCCCGTCGGTGACGCCGGACGAGGGCGGCTGCCTGGCCGTCGCCGAGGAACGCCTGCGCCGCGCCGGCTTTGCCATCGAATACATCCGCCGGGGGAAAGTCGCCAATCTGTGGGCGCGCCGCGGCCACCGCCGGCCGCTGTTCTGCTTCGCCGGCCATATCGACGTCGTGCCGCCCGGGCCGGACGAACTCTGGAGCAGCCCGCCGTTCGCGCCGACGCGCCGCGATGGCCGCCTCTTCGGGCGCGGCGCGGCGGACATGAAAAGCTCGGTCGCCGCCTTCATCACGGCCATCGAAGCCTTCGTCGCCGAACATCCCGGCCACCCAGGCTCGATCGCCGTGCTGCTCACCTCCGACGAGGAAGGCGACGCCATCGACGGCACGGCCGCCGTGGTCGAAGCCTTGCGCGCGCGCGGCGAAGCGCTGGATTTTTGCCTGATCGGCGAACCGACCTCGGTCACCCGCCTGGGCGACACGCTCAAGAACGGGCGGCGCGGCTCGCTCTCCGGCGCGCTCACCGTCAAGGGCGTCCAGGGGCACATCGCCTACCCCCAACTGGCGAAAAACCCGATCCACCTGGCCGTCCCGGCCATCGCCGAACTGGCCGCCACCGCGTGGGACGAAGGCAACGAACACTTCCCGCCGACCACCTGGCAGATCTCCAACATCCACGGCGGCGCCGGCGCCGTCAACGTGATCCCCGGACAACTCGACATCCTGTTCAATTTCCGCTTCTCGACCGCGAGCACCCCGGCAGAGCTCCAGTCCCGGCTCCGCGCCATCCTCGACCGCCACGGACTGGACCATGAACTCGCCTGGACCCTGAGCGCCAAACCCTTCCTCACCCAGGGCGGCGAACTGCTGGCCGCCGCCCGCCGGGCCATCCGCGATGAACTCGGCATCGACGCCGGATTATCGACCGGCGGCGGCACCTCCGACGGCCGCTTCATCGCCGACATCTGCCCGCAGGTCATCGAATTCGGGCCGGTCAACGCCAGCATCCACAAGATCGACGAATGCATCGAAATCGCCGCGCTCGCGCCGCTGTCGGCCATCTACCGGCGCATCCTCGAACGGCTCCTTTCCCGACACCTTTCCTGACCCACTTCCCACTCCCCACTCCCCACCTCCCGCCGCCCAGTGACGACCGACGACCTCTACGCACAAGCCCAGGAAGAACTCCTCACCCTGCGCGACCTGCTGCGCTTTGCCGTCAGCCGCTTCAACGAAGCCGGCGTATTCTTCGGCCACGGCACGGACAACGCCTGGGACGAAGCCGCGTATCTGCTGCTGCACAGCCTGCGCCTGCCGGTGAATACGCCGCTCGACCCGTACCTGGCGGCGCGCCTGACCGCCGGTGAGCGCGCCAGCGCGCTCGGCCTGATCCGCCGCCGCATCGACGAACGCCTGCCCGCCGCCTACCTGACCCGCGAAGCCTGGCTTGGCGACTACCGTTTTTACGTCGACGAGCGCGTCATCGTGCCCCGTTCGCACATCGCCGAACTGCTGCGCGAGCAACTCAGCCCGTGGATCAACGACCCGTGGGCCGTCGGGCGGGTGCTCGACATGTGCACCGGCTCGGGCTGCCTGGCGATCCTCGCCGCCGAAGCCTTCCCCGAAGCCGCCGTCGACGCGCTCGACATCTCGCCGGAAGCACTCGCCGTCGCGCGCATCAACGTCGAAGAATACGGCCTCGAAACGCGCGTCCGCCTGATCGAATCGGACACCTTCGCCGCGATTCCCGGAGAACGCTACGACGTGATCGTCTCGAATCCGCCCTACGTCAGCGCCGCGTCGATGGCCGCATTGCCTGGGGAATACCGGCGCGAACCGCGCCTGGCGCTGGCCGGCGGCGAGGACGGCCTCGACTTCGCGCGCATCCTGCTCGCGCGGGCGGCCCGGCATCTCAAGCCGGACGGCCTGCTGATCGTCGAAATCGGCAACGCCAGGGACGCGCTCGAACGCGCCTACCCCCGCCTCTCCTTCGTCTGGCTCGACACCAGCGCCGGCGACCGTTTCGTCTTCATGCTGCGGCGCAAGGACCTGGG
>JAISNE010000220.1 GCA_031276375.1 Accumulibacter sp. | reverse complement strand
GCTACGGAATTCATACTCTGGTTTATTACCAGCAATGCGAATCGATGGAATCCGCCATCGCCAACCGTCCCCCGTGCCCGTCATTCCCGCGCAAGCGGGAATCCAGCATTCCACCGCCTTTTCTGGATTCCCGCTTGCGCGGGAATGACGGGCCATTTGACCGCCTCGTCTTAAAAATAGCGAGGGTACATGAAAGCATGGCCTAATACAAAATTGCGCTCAATAGGCAGTTAATTCTCCAGTCTGACATGTCAAGATTTCAGTCTTTTTTTTCGTATCACGATGGTTTGACTGCAACTTGGTATCAAACGCCTGTCGCCACGGAACCGCTGTCCCTCTCCTGCCCTTCGGGCGCCCTCCCCCACAAGCGGGGGAGGGGAAATTTTTCACCGCGCCGCTTCGCGCCAGTCAAAAACTCTCTTTTTCTTTTGAAATCAGCGCCCTATCGTCGTCTTCAAGTGATGATACCGCCTGGACTCCATGACTTGGATAATATCAAACGGAGTTGCCATACACGCGCTTTGGGAATCGCGCCGCGGCGGGTATTTCCGCCGCGTTGCCCCGGCCCTTGCCTTTTTGGCGCTTGGAATGGACTGAAGCCAGTATTGCTTTTTCACTGAAAAAGGACTTTGCCGATGAACAGTTACGCCAACCAGCCGGAAAAATGGCAAGAGAACATCCGCACCGCCGTGCGCTGGATCAAGGAGGCCAACGGCCTGTTGATCACGGCCGGCGCGGGCATGGGTGTCGATTCCGGTTTGCCGGATTTCCGGGGGCGGGAGGGTTTTTGGCGCGCCTATCCGCCGCTCGAACGTCTCCACCTCGATTTCGAGGACATTGCCAGCGCGGAGGCCATGCGCCGGCTGCCGCGGGTTTGCTGGGGCTTCTACGGGCATCGTCTGGCGCTCTATCGCCGGACGGAGCCGCATGCGGGGTTCCAGCTCCTGCGGCGCTGGGCCGAAGGCATGGCGCACGGCGCCTTCGTGTTCACCAGCAACGTCGACGGGCAATTCCAGAAGGCCGGTTATGCCGAAGAGCGCATCGTGGAGTGCCACGGCTCGATTCACCATCTGCAGTGCGGCAAGCATATCTGGCCGGCGGACAACTTCCTGCCCGAGGTGGACATGACGGCGTGCAAGCTGACGAACGCCCTGCCTCGATGCCCGTACTGCCTTGAGGCGGCGCGGCCCAACGTCCTGATGTTCGGCGATTACGGCTGGCTCGACCAGCGTACCGCGTTACAGGAGAGTCGCCTGAAAGACTGGCTTGCCCGAACGGAGCGGCGGGTCGTCGTCGAAATGGGCGCCGGCAAGGCGATCGCCACGGTACGCCGGTTCAGCGAACGGACCGGCCCGCGCGTCGTGCGCATCAACCCGACCGATTTCAAGATCGCCGCGCACATCGGAATCGGTATTCAAGGTCGAGCGCTGGAAGTGCTGCGGGCGATCGACGCGGTTTATCGGAGCCGTTGAATCGGCGGAGTCTGGGAACAGGCAAAGCGCGTCCCGATTGGGTGGCGATACGGCCGGGCGAATATGCTGGGAGCTTAGAGCGGCCTGGAGCCTGTCCCCGGTTTCAGACCTTTCGTGACGAAGGAGCAGGCATGAATCCAGGGGAAATTCCCGAAACGGCGGAGCGCGGCGAAGGGAAGCGCAAAACCGGCTTGGATCGATGCTTCAAGGACAGCGATGAAAAAATAAAGACGTGGTATCGGCAAGCGGCGCCGGCCTGCCGGGCGATGGCGGAGCAAGGCGACGCGGCGGCGCAACAATGCCATTCGGGAAAGATGTGCGGGTATGAAATCGGCGAGGCGGGCGGTGACGGTGAGGAAGCGGTGAAGTGGTTCCGCAAAGCGCCTGCGCTTATCGAACCACCCCTGGCGCATGAGGCGCGGCGCTACCGGTTTGTCTTTCGCGGCGGCTTGGCCGCCAACGCCGACCACACGCTGTCCCGCGGGCCGTGCCACGCCCGCCTGGCCGCAACGCGGGCCAGCCAGGCAAAGCCGATGCCGCCCATGAGCGCCGTGGCGTCCACGCCCAAGGCCGCCGCGCTGCCATGTGCCCACAAACCGAGCGACGGGAACAGCCAGGCCAATAGCGTGGTCAGCGGAATGGCGAAAGCAAGGACCGCCGCCAGCCACAGCAAATGGACGCTGGCGCGCGCCGCGCCGCGCAGGAAGGCCCAGATGACGGCGGCGAAAAAAACGGCGTAATACAACGGAACGATCCCGGCGTTCGCCTCCCCCGTCAGCACATGCAGCCACTTGCCGCCGGCGATGGCGAGCGAAATGCCGCAGACGCTGCCCAGACAGACGCCGACGGTGGCCGCCGCCATCAGCCGCGCGTCCCGGCGCTGGACGGGCGGCGCGCTGTCGTCCCCGGCCTGCTTGCGCCGCCGGGTTTCCACCCACAGGAGGTTGCCGCTGTAAAACAGCCAGGCGCCGGCAAGACCGAGCAGGAAATACATCCATTGCACCGGCGTGCCGCCGTAGGTGCCCAAATGCAGCGCGAAGAAGCTGGCGACCGTGGCGTTGGCCGCGTCCTGCTTGCCGGGCATGAAATCGGTGGACGTCACCTTGCCGCTGTAGGGATCGAGTCCGACGAAACCGCCCAGGGCGCGCGGCGAGTGCGCTCCCGGATCATGTCCCCAGACGCGCACCGCCGCGCGCGGGCCGGTTGCCTGCAGGTATTGCAGGGCGCCTGCCTCGAAAGTCGGAGAGAACGCTTGCACGCGCGACAACAATTCGGCGGGCGGCAGCATCGCCGCCGGATCGCGCGGCGCGGCCCGCGACGGCCCGCCGGGACGTTGAAAGGCGTTCGCCCATCGACCGCCGTGAACCAGCGTGTCCTGCACCCGGTAGATACCATCGTGCCAGGCAAAGATGACGGCGGTGAGCGCCATGACGACGTGGAAGGGCAGGCTGACAATGCCGACGACATTATGCGCGTCCAGCCACATGCGCTTCGGATTCCTGTCGACGCGCAGGGCGAAGAAATCCTTGACCAGCGACGGCAGCAGCACGATCACGCCCGATACCAGCGCCAGCGCATAGAGCACGGCGACCACGCCCATCACCCAGCGGCTGGGATCGTTGTCGACGGGCAGGCCGACGACGCGGTGCAAGGTGTCGATGAATTCGGGCAAGCGCGAGGGATGCGTTTCCTCGATGCGTACCGCGCCCGTCGCGTCGAGCGTGGCGACGTAGTGGCGGGCGGATGCGCTGTCGTGTTCGTCCGCGCCGGCGGGCCGCGCTTGCCAGCCAATGCCCGCCGGCAGGTGTTCGGCGGATTTCAAATAGAGATGAAAATCCTTCGCCATCTCCGGCCGGGCTTTCAGCGCGCGGACGATGAGCGTTTGCGCCTCGTCCAGCGACATGGCGGTTTCGGCGTGCGGCGGCGCGACCCAGCGCGCGAGCGGCTCCTTGAAAATGGTCAACGCGCCGGCGTAGAAGGCGATGAACAGCGCCATGCCGGCGACGATGCCGGTCCAGGCATGGACGCGCTTGTAAATGCGGATGACTTCCGAGCGCATGAAAATCAGCCCAATCGAAAGGCCCACGGCGCCCCGAAAGCCAGCAGGTTGGCCGCGCCAAGCCAAGCCCAGGCGCGAGCGCCGCTGCGAAAGAAATAAACGCCGGAGAACACGCCCATCCAGACCGGCGCCACCGACCACATGACCAGTTGGCCGCGGGCGCCCAAGGCCATGCTGGAGAGCAAGCCGTCGAGCAGGCCGCTGCATCCGATGGCCAGCGTGAAGCCCAGTGTCGCGCCGGCCAGTGTCTTGGCCAGCCAGTCGCGCTGGATCGCCGCGGGCTTTTCGTTGCTCATGAGGCGTTCCGGCGCGCGCAAAGCAGCGCCCCCAGATAGGGGAAGAGCACGAACAGCAGCATCAGCCAGTGCGCGAAAACGAAACACGCGGCGGGCGCCTGCAAGACGTGCCGCAAGGCGGCCAAGCCGGCGATCAGCAGCAGCGCGCCGCCCGCCCTGGCCGCCTTGTTTACCGCGGCGGGCCAAGGCGCGGCGCGCCAACACTGATTCGGCGAGGCGAGATAGACGCAGGCGCCGCCGGCGGCGGCCAGCAGCAGGCCGAACGCGGTATATCCGTTCATCGGCGGGTGTCAGAATCGCGCGTTCAGCGTCACCGCGACGCGACGGCCTTCGTCCAGCATCCAGTTGCCGTCCAGCCCGAAGGTACGGCCACGCTCATCCACCTTGACCACCTTGTCGGTGACGTTCAGCAGCGCGAACTTCACGTTCAAGGTCTTGTTGAACGCGTAACTGCCGCCCAGATCGAAAGTGGTGTTGGCCGGTCGTTCGCGCACGCCCATCGCGCCGTTGCGGTATCCCGCCCAGTACTGTTTGCTCGTGTAGTTGGCGCGCGCGTAGACGTTCAGCGCGTCGCTCGGCGTCCAGTCCAGTTGCGCGTTGAACACGTGTTCCGGCGTCTTGTCGAGGGGAAAGCCCTTGAGCGAACTGCCGTCGAAGGAAGGCTCGCCGCCCTTGCGCTTCGAATCGGTATAGGTGTAGTGACCGGCGATCTTCCACGCGCGAGCGAGCGGCGCCTCGATGCCCAGTTCAATGCCGCGCAGCGTCACCTCGTCGATGTTGTCGTAAATGTAAACGTGCCACGGGGCACCCAGGAGCGGATCGATGGCGCCGGTGTCGTAGCTGGCCACCTTGTTCCTGAATTCGCTGTTGAACAACGTGGCGCTGAAACTGTGACCGGCGGCGTCGCCAAAGCGCACGCCCAGCTCGCTCGAAACGCTGGTTTCCGGCTTGAGGTCGGGATTGCCGCACAAGGAGCCGCGCCCCGTGGAAGCGCCGGTGGTCATGCAATAGTTCGCGGCGCTCTGGCGGATGGTCGGCGCCTTGAAGCCCTTGGCCACGCCGCCGCGCAGCGTCCATTGCGGGTTCACGTGATAGACGCCGTAGACGCGCGGCGTCCAGTGCCGGCCGTAGCGGTCGTCATCGTCCATGCGCAGACCGGCGGTCAGGGCCAGGTCATCGGTGGCGAAAAACTCGTTTTCGACGAACAGGGCTTTCGCATCGAGGCGGACGTCGTCCGTATTGACCGAATAACCTGGAATCGCCGCCTCGCTCGCGATGCCGGTCAACGCGTTGCGGGTGAGCTGGGCGCCGACCTTGAGGAGATTCCGGCCCAGCGGCAGGCTCACCAGGGCGTCGAGCACGGTGTTGACGATTTCCGGGTCCCCCGGAAATTTCGCGCCGTCGGCATAGTGCTTGATTTGCGTGCCGGTTTCCCGCTGCAGGGCCAGCGTCGTCGTGACGCCGTCGCCCCAGCGCCCGTTGTGCGTGATCGACCACCAATCGCGCGCGTGTTCGACTTCCGGAGTCAGCATGGTGGGGTTGTTGCGGGCGTACTCGGTCGAATTGCTCAGGGTCAGCTCCGACCTTCCGGCTTCCACGGTGACATCCTGATTCGTCGCCGGCCTGGCCGTCAGGCGCACGGACAGCGATTCGTCCTTCTGCTTCAGCGCGCCATAGACGGCGGCGGATGTCGCGCCGGGCGGCTGGACGAAGTAGTCGTCCTCGTCGCGCCTGTTCGACTTGCCCTGGATGGAAATGCCCAGCGCGTCGCTTTGGATCGGGCCGCCAACCCAGAACTCGCCCAACCGGCTGTCGCCCAGATAGCCGCGCTTTTGCCAGACGCCGCCCAGCGACACCGAACCGCCCCACTGGGTTGGCACCTTGCGCGTGATGATGTTGATGACGCCACCGATGGCGTCGGAACCGTACAACGAGGACATCGGGCCGCGCACGACTTCGATGCGCTCGATGGCGGCCAGGGGAGGCAGCAGGTTGGACTGTACGCCGCTGGTGCCGCGATTCATGGTTTCGCGCGTACCCTGGCGCTTGCCGTCCACGAGGAACAGCGTGTATTCGGCGGGCATGCCGCGGATCATGATGTCGGTTTCGGTAGCGCTGTAGCCGACCACCGACACGCCTTCCAGGCCCGACAGGACATCGCGCAGGTTGGCGTGGGGCTTCTTCTCCAGTTCTTCGCGGGTGATGACCGAAATGCTGGCCGGCGCGTCCTTGATGGCCTGTTCATGGCCGGCGGCGGTCACGATCACGGTGTCCAGCGTGGCTTCTTGCGCCCGTGCCGGCAGGGCGGCGGCCGCCAGGACGGCGAGGGCGAGAGAAACGGCCCGCGGCCCGGGGCGACGGCGGGGGATAACGGGGTGCCGCATGATGTCTCCTGTAAAGTGAGAATAATTTGTGTTTTCACAAATGGCCGCCTATTATGACGCCCGGGGCGCGCATCGATCTTTGCGCGATGAAGAATATTGTTTGCGTGTCGCGCGGCCGGGCCAGCGGCGGGAAAGGGAAAAAACGTGTCCGAGCGTCGAGGCCATGCACCGCCACCGCAAATCGTCCTGTGCGGCGAACTGCGCGCCCAAGCGGTCGCGGGCGGGAACACGGGCCACCGCATCACCCCCGATCTGGCCGCGGAGGCTCCCGCCCTGCACGGCTTGTGCCACGGCGCGCGCCTGCGGCCTGGGCTGGCGGTCCATTGCGCCGACGCGCGCGACCTCCACGACCTGAACATCCAGACCGTGCTGGGTGAAAGCCTGCACCTCGCCCTGGTGCTGGACGGCCAGACGGACGTTTCCTTCGGCGCGTGCCGGATCGCCCTGGGCGCGGCGCGCGCTGGTCGCGCCCGCCAGCCCGAGGCAGCGGCCGTGTTCGTCACCCTGCGCCAACCGGAACTTTTCGTCCGGCGCGCTTGGCGTGGCAAGTACGAACGCAAGGTGAGCATCACCTTCAGCCGCGAATGGCTGGCAGCGGCTTGTCCGGAGATCGACGCCGGTTTCGCGGCGCTCCATCCCCTGTTCGACCGCCATCTCGCCGTCGAACGCTGGGCGCCGACGCCGCGCGCCGTGGCGCTGGCCGGGCAACTGATCCACCCGCTGGCTTCGCCGCCTTTGCTGCGAGGGCTTTATCTGGAAAGCCGCGTCATTGAACTGGTGGCGGAAGCCTTACACGGCCTGCTCGGCATCGCGCCGCCCGTCTCCCTGCGCCCCCGCGAACGCCGGCGCGTCGCCGAGGTGCGCGACCTGCTCGACAGCAACGCGGCCAATGGCATGTCGCTTGAAGAGATCGCGCGGCACACGGGCACCAACGCCAGCACGCTGCAACAACAATTTCGTGCCGCCTTCGGCATGACCGTGTTCGATTACGAGCACCGGCGGCGACTCCTGCGCGCCCGCCAGGCGCTGGAGCATGAAGGCCGCAGCGTCGGCGAGGCGGCCGACATTGCCGGCTACACCAGCGCCGCCAATTTCGCCACCGCTTTCAAACGCCATTTCGGCATCACCCCCCGCCAGTGCCGGGAGGGGTTCTGAACCTTTCCCGGTCGGGGAACGGATGGTCCGCCGGGCGCTTGGAACGGCCTGAAGCCTGTCCCCGGTTCCAGACCTTTCATGATGAAGGAGCAAGCATGAATCTCAAGAAAATCCACGAAGCGGCGAGCGTGGCGATGTGGAAACCCAATGCGGGCTTGGTTGGATGTACGAGCAGGGCGAGGGCGTCAGGGCCACCGCATTTAGCTTTTTTGGACCAGGGCTATCGCATACACAGATGTCGTAAAGGAGGGTTGAGGAGCAGGCGTTCCGTTGCGGGCGCGGGCAGGCACGGAGGGTCTGCCCCTACGCGGTCTCCATAGGGGCGGCCCCCTGTGGCCGTGCAGCGCGCAAGCGGGCGTCCTCTTGGGCGACCACGCCCCGCCTCGTCATTGCGAGCGAAATGTGGCGAATCGACGGGCATTGCCGGCAGACCCGCGCCAGGGCGTTGGCAATACGACTGCGTGGAACGGATAATGTGCCGATTACATGCTGATGGACGGTGTCCGGCATGAAGCATCCCATCGACGGACTCGAAGCTTTCATCCAGATCGCGGAACTGGGCAGTTTCAACAAGGCGGCGGAGAAACTGCACGTCACGCAAACGGCGCTGACTCGCCGCATTCAGCGTCTGGAAACCTTTCTTGGCCTCAAACTGCTCGATCGCACGACCCGGGTGGTTTCTCTCACGGCTGTCGGACGCGCCTTCCTGCCGGAGGCGGCGCGCCTCGTCAAGGAACTCGATCGTTCGTTCGAACGGCTGCGTATCCAATCGCGCGATTCGGTGGGGGATGTCACGATGGCTTCGGTGCCATCGGTGATGTTCGGTCATCTGCCCGCGGTTCTTGGCGAATACATACGGCGTTTCCCGAATAATCGGGTGCTGATCCTCGATCGCGGCAGTTCGCTGGTCATGGACATGGTGTTGCAACGGCAGGCCGAATTCGGATTGCACGTCAGGCCGGTGGAACATCCCGATCTGCATACCGATTTGCTCCGGCGCGATCCCTTCGTCGCGTATTGCCGCAAGAGCCATCCTTTGGCGGAACGCACGGAAATCCGCTGGAATGAACTGGCCGAGTTCGATCTCATCACCCTGGGAGGCAACAGCGGCAATCGCGCCCTGATGGAAGCCCAGTTGTCGAAATCGCATATCGACATCCGCACCCGCTTCGTCGCGGAATATTTTTCGAGCGCCATCTGCCTCGCCCGCGCCGGTCTGGGAGTCGCCATCCTGGTTGCCGGCGGAGACGGGCAACTGAGCGGAGACATGCGGCAGATTCCGATCGTCGAACCGATCGTGGACCGGCCGCTTTTCCTGGTGCGCCGCCGCGGAGAAACGCTCACGCCGGCCGCCCAAAGGCTCTATGCGCTGATCCGGAAAATGTATTCGCAGGATTCCAGACCCATCGGCGTCACTGAAAATCCAAACTGAGCGGGCTTTTGCCGGAGTACTGAATCCTTCCAAAGGCCAGAGTATTGATGCAGTTTTTTCATTTATATATGCAATCAATGCATTATACAAATCAATAAGAAAGGCGCATGATCCTCGCACCAGAAAACGAAAACACCGTTATGTAGAGATAACGGTCGTCAAAGGCGAGGTGTCGATCATGACTGAATTATGCCGGGGAAGGCGCGTATTGGTAACGCATGAACGGCTGGCGGCCGAGGCCGTGCGGATGTTGAATGACAACGACGTCGATGTCCTGTTCTCGCCGCCATACACACCGTCCGATGAATTGGCGGAAAAGGTCGCGCGCTGGCAGGTCGATGCGCTGATCATCCGGCAGGGCAGGATCACCGCGCCGGTGATCGCGGCCTCGCGCAAACTGCGGGTGATCGCCAAGCACGGCGTGGGCGTCGATAACGTCGATCTCAAGGCCGCCGCCGAATTGGGTATTCCGGTGGTGCGCGCCACTGGTTCAAACGCGCGCGCGGTCGCGGAGATGGCGATTTCGCTGGCGGTCGCGCTACTCAAGGAATTGCCGCGCCTGGACACGTCGATCAGAAAAGGGCAATGGCTGAAGCCGACCTTCGTGGGCCGCGACATGCAGGGCAGCGTCCTGGGCCTCGTCGGCTTCGGCTCGATTGGCCAGGAAACGGCGCGGATGGCGCGGGCGCTCGGCTTCGGGATCGTCGCGCACGACCCGTACGGACGGGAAGCGATCAAGTCCTTCGACGCCGCGGCGGAACGTTCGTTCGAGGAATTGCTGGCGGAAGCGGATGTCATCAGCCTGCATTGCCCGTTGACCAACGAGACGCGCGGAATGATCGGCCGGGCGCAATTCGGGAAAATGAAACCCGGCGCGATCCTGGTCAATACGGCGCGCGGCGGTCTGGTCAACGAGGCGGATCTTCTGGCCGCCTTGCTGGACGGACGCATCGGCGGCGCGGGCCTGGACAGTTTCGCGCAGGAGCCCCCGAATCCCGATAACCCGCTGTGGCAGGCGCCAAACCTCATCGTCACGCCGCACGTCGCCGGCGTCTCACACGGTTCGACGCGGGCCATGGCGATGATGGCGGCGCGGCAGGTGATCGACATCCTCGACGGGCAGGCGCCCGTTCCGCGTAACCTGGTCAAGCTGGACGAATGCGCCACGGCCTGAGTGTTCCGGATGCCGGCGGGTCGGCCGGCATCGTGTTTGTCGCTGTCCTACTCTTTTACTCTTGAAGACGGGGGAAATCATGAAAAAGCTATGGGAAGTGTGTGCCATTCTGTCAGTGGCGGCTCTGTGCGGCGGAGCCATCGCCCAAGACAAATATCCGGATCAGCCGATTCGCTTGATCGTTCCCTTCCCGGCCGGCGGAGCGACCGATCTCGTATCGCGCGTCGTAGCCACCGAGCTGGGAAAGGCGACGGGCTGGGCGATCGCTCCGGACAACAAGCCTGGCAGCGGCGGCAGTGTCGGCTTGAGCCTGGGCGGGAAAGCGAAAGCCGACGGATACACAATCGTCATGGCACAGAATGCCAATCTGGTGATCAATCCGTTGCTCGGAGTAGGCAATTACGATCCGATCAAGGATTTCGAGCCGGTATTGCTGGTCGCTTCGTCGCCGATGGTGATGATCGTCGCCAAGAATTCGCAATACGAATCGGTCGAAAAGATCATCGCCGCGGCAAAGGCAAAACCCGGATCGGTCAGATTCGGCTCGCCGGGCATCGGTACGAGCGGGCACCTGGCCGGCGAACTATTGCAGCAACTTTCCGGCGCCAAATTCCTGCACGTTCCTTATAAAGGCATATCGCAGGCCCTGCCCGACCTGATGGGCGGGCGGATCGATCTGTTCGTCGGATCCGCGCCGTCGGTGATGGCACAAATCAAGGAAGGGACACTCCATGCCGTGGGGGTTTTCGACAAGAAAAGAGCCACTGATCTTCCCGACGTGCCGACTTTCGACGAACTCGGTTATTCCGGCAGCGAGGCCATCACTTGGTGGGGCGTCGTCGTTCCGGCGGGAACGCGGAAGGAAATCGTCGACCAGCTCAACAAGGAAATTAATGCGGTCCTGAAAAAACAGGAAACCCAGGCCCAGTTCAAGAATGCCGGGGCCGACGTGCTGGGCAGCTCGGCAGAGGAATTCGCCGGCTTGATCCAGTCCGACGTACCCAAATGGAAATTGGTCATCGAGAGGGCCGACATCAAGAAGCGTTGACGCACTGGCATATACTGGCACACTGGTATTTACGATCCGGGGAGGCACGATGTTTGGACACTCGTTTCGTCACAAGGATACCCTGGCCGGCATCGTCTTCGTCCTTTTCGGCACCCTCGCCTTTCTCATCGCGCAACGCTACCCGGCCGGCACCTTGCTCGACATGGGGCCGGGATACTTCCCGCGAGCGTTGAGCGCACTGCTCGTCCTGCTGGGGCTGGGCATCATGGCGCGCGGACTGCGCACGGGCGGAGCCGCTCTCGCCACATGGGCTTTCCGGCCATTGCTCATCCTGACCCTGTCGATGGTCTTGTTCGGCCTGCTGGTGGAACGAATCGGACTGGTGCCGGCCATGGTCATCCTCATTTTCACCTCCTCCGCGGCTGGACGGGAATTCCGGCTGCGCGAGGTTGCGGTACTGACGGCGTTGATGTGCCTGTTTTCGGTGGCCGTATTCGTCTGGGGGCTGGGCATGCATTTCCCGCTCTTCGCGTGGGGGTTCTGAACATGGAACTGCTGAACAATCTGTCCCTGGGATTCGGCGTCGCATTGACGCTGGGCAACATCGGTTACTGCTTCATCGGTGTCCTGCTCGGCACACTGATCGGCGTCCTTCCCGGCATCGGTCCCCTGGTGACGATTTCCATGCTTTTGCCGATCACCTTTGGCATGCCGCCGGTATCCGCGCTGATCATGCTCGCGGGCATTTACTACGGCGCCCAGTATGGCGGTTCGACGGCGGCCATCCTGGTCAACCTGCCCGGCGAGGTGTCGTCGTCCGTGACCTGTCTCGACGGCTACCAGATGGCACGCCGTGGCAAGGCCGGCTATGCCCTGGCCACGGCGGCATTGGCCTCGGTGATCGCCGGATTCATCGGCACCCTGGCCATCGCCACGCTGGCCAAGCCACTGTCGGCCTGGGCGATCGAGTTCGGCGCCGAGGACTATTTCGGCCTGATGGTCATGGGCCTCGTTTCCGCGACGGTCCTGTCCAACGGCGATCTGGCCAAGTCGCTGGGCATGGTGATGTTCGGCCTGTTGCTGGGGCTGATCGGCACCGACGTCAATTCGGGCATCGAGCGATTTACTTTCAACGTACCCGAACTGGCTGACGGCATCGGTTTTTCCATTCTGGCCGTCGGCCTGTTCGCCATGCCCGAGGTGGTGTCCAACTTGGGGCAAAAGGAAACCCGTGAGGTTTTCACGGCGAAGATTTCCGGCGTGATGATGAGCTGGGCCGAGTTCAAGGCCATTCTTCCGCCTTCGCTGCGGGGCACGACGGTCGGCGGTCTGTTCGGCATGTTGCCGGGCGTCGGTCCGACGGTATCGGCGTTCGCCGCCTATATGGTCGAGAAAAAAGTGTCCAAAGACCCCGCGCGCTTCGGTCTGGGCGCCGTCGAGGGCGTTGCCGCTCCGGAGGCGGCCAACAACGCCGCCTCACAGACGACGTTCATCCCCACGCTGACGCTGGGGATTCCGGGAAGCGCGACGATGGCCTTGATCTTCGGCGCGCTGGTCATGTACGGCGTACAGCCGGGACCGACGGTGATGGTTCGCGATCCTCAGTTGTTCTGGGGAGTCGTCGCCAGCATGTTCGTCGGCAACGTCATGCTGGTCGCGCTCAACCTGCCGCTGGTTGGCGTCTGGGTGCGTCTGCTGACGGTGCCTTACCGCTGGCTGTTTCCGTGCATCATCATGTTCTGCGCGTTCGGCAACTACACGGTAAACAGCAGTGTCGTGGACGTCTATGTCTGCGCGGCCATCGGGGTGCTCGGCTACGTGATGGCGCAACTGGATTGTCCTCCCGCGCCGATGGTGCTCGGTTACGTGCTCGGCCCGCAAATGGAAGAATACATGCGGCGTGCCCTCCTGCTCTCGGGCGGCGATTCCATGGTTTTTCTCCGCAGTCCGCTCAGCCTGTTCTTCCTCGTCGTGGCGGCCTTGCTCCTGATCAGCATGTCCATTCCCGCCATACGCCGCAAGAAGCACATCGTTTACGAGGAAAAGTCCGAGGCGGAAGCCAAGGCGTGAGACATACGATTTTTCAAACCTGAAAGGAAAACCCACCATGATTGGATTTCGCATTCTTCACCGCCAGCGTCAGGTGAGCGCCGAGACCGTGGAACAATTTCGCCGGTTGCCGGTGGCCAACGTCAGCGACTGCATGAGCCGCATGACGGCGGGCGGAGCGCGTCTGCGCCCCATGCACGAGGGCGGCGCGATGGCGGGACCGGCGTTCACGGTCAAGACGCGGCCCGGAGACAACCTGATGATCCACAAGGCGCTCGACATGGCTGCGCCCGGCGACGTGATCGTGGTCGACGGCGGCGGGGATCTGACCAACTCGCTGATGGGCGAACTGATGGTGGCGCACGCCAAGGTACGCGGTTTGGCGGGCATCGTCCTGTACGGCGCGGTACGCGACATTGCCGCCATCCGGGCGGGCGGTTGGCCGGTTTACGCCGCCGGCGTCAGCCACCGCGGTCCCTACAAGGATGGTCCGGGCGAGATCAACGTACCGGTCGCCATCGAAGGCATGGTTATCGAGCCGGGCGACCTGATCGTCGGCGACGAGGATGGCCTGCTTTGTGTGCCTTATGCCGAAACCGGGACGGTTTATGAGGCGGCGGCCAAAAAACATGCCTTCGAGGAAAAAAAGATGCGGGCCGTTCTGGAAGGACGCGATGACCGTAGCTGGATCGATGCCGCTCTTGTACGCCTGGGATGCGAGATCGCCGCCTGACTCCGTTTCGCGTCGATTGCCGACTTTCCGGTTATCGCGGGATGCAAGAAGCAGTCCAGTTCGAGGAACGTCCGGGTCCCGGCGATCAAAGGAACGATGGGGGTTTCAGCGAAACCTGGAAAAATCGCGT
>JAISNE010000211.1 GCA_031276375.1 Accumulibacter sp. | reverse complement strand
TAAAATCGCGGCTGCCCGCGACTGACTCGATTCCCTTGACTCGCCAAACCGCACGTTCCGAATTTCCCGACTGCCTGAGCGCCGACCGGTTCCGTTTGCGCGCGATGGCGCGCGACTTGCGTCATCTTTACGGTGATCGCCGCGAAGCCTTGCGGGCGGAGTACGAGCAGCTCCTGGAAAAGTCCCGCGCGGCGGTGGCGGCCCGGCGCGAGAATCTGCCGCGGCCGGAGTTTCCGGAGGAGCTGCCGGTCAACGCGCGCCGCGCCGAGATCGCCGAACTGATCGCGCGTCATCCGGTTGTCGTCGTTTGCGGCGAGACCGGTTCGGGCAAGACGACGCAGTTGCCGAAAATCTGTCTGGCGCTTGGCCGCGGGACGACCGGGCTGATCGGCCACACGCAGCCGCGGCGCATCGCCGCGCGCGCGACGGCGGCGCGCATCGCGCAGGAATTGGGGAGCGAGCCTGGGCGCGACGTCGGTTACAAGATCCGCTTTACCGACCGCAGTTCGCCGCGCGCGTACATCAAGCTGATGACCGACGGCATCCTGCTGGCGGAAACGCAGGGCGACCCCCTGCTCGCGCAGTACGACACGCTGATTATCGACGAAGCGCACGAGCGCGGCCTGAACATCGACTTCCTGCTCGGTTACCTGAAGCAGCTTTTGCCGAAGCGGCCCGATCTCAAGCTGCTCATCACCTCGGCGACGATCGACGCCGAGCGCTTCGCGCGGCATTTCGCCGTCGACGGCGAGGCGGCTCCGGTGATCGAGGTGTCCGGACGCCTGTACCCCGTCGAGATTCGCTACCGCCCGGTCGAGACCGAGGAGGCGGAGGACGAGGACGAGCGCGACTTGTATGACGCCATCGTCGATGCCTGCGATGAACTCAACCGCGCCGGTCCCGGCGACATCCTGGTCTTCCTGCCCGGCGAGCGTGAAATCCGCGAGGCCGCCGAGGCCTTGCGGAAACATGCGTTCACGCGCGGCGGCGCGGCCACCGAAATCCTGCCGCTGTTCGCCCGTCTCTCGGCCGAGGAGCAGTCGCGCGTTTTCAGGCCGCATCCGGGGCGGCGCATCGTGCTGGCGACCAATGTCGCCGAAACCTCGCTCACCGTGCCGGGCATCCGCTACGTGGTCGACACCGGGCTGGCGCGCGTCAAGCGTTATTCCTACCGCAACAAGGTCGAGCAGCTCCAGGTCGAGCGGATCGCGCAAGCCTCCGCCAACCAGCGCGCCGGGCGCTGCGGCCGGGTGTCGGCGGGGATTTGCGTCCGGCTTTACGACCAGGAGGATTTCGCCCGGCGTCCGGCGTATTCCGACCCGGAAATCCTGCGCTCGTCGCTGGCCGGCGTCATTTTGCGCATGAAGTCGCTGCGCCTTCCCGACGTGGAAAAATTTCCGTTTCTCGAAGCGCCGCCGTCCAGGGCGATCCATGACGGCTATCAGCTTTTGCTGGAACTGGGCGCCGTGACGGAGGAGCGTTCGCTCACTCCGGTCGGCCAGGAACTGGCCGGGATGCCGCTCGACCCGCGCGTCGCGCGGATGATCGTCGCGGCGCGCGACGAGGGGTGCCTCAAGGAAATGCTCATCATCGCCGCCGCCTTGACCGTGCAGGACCCGCGGGAGCGTCCGCAGGAAAAGCAGGGCGCGGCCGACGCCGCGCACCGGAAGTTCGCCGACGAGAAGTCCGAATTCCTCTCCTGGCTCAAGCTCTGGCAGTGGTACGAGGGGGAACTGGAACACAAGAAATCGCAGCGGAAACTCGTCCAGGCGTGCCACGCCAATTTCCTCTCCGCGCTGCGCATGCGCGAGTGGCACGACATCCACCGGCAGTTGCGCGAACTGGCCGCGGAACATGGATGGCGGGAAAACAGCCTTCCGGCGGCCTATGACGCGACACACCGGGCGCTGCTTTCCGGCCTGCTCGGCAACATCGGCTGCAAGTCGGAGGATTCGGGGCATTACCTTGGCGCGCGCGGCATCAAGTTCCTGATCCATCCGGCGTCGCCGCTCAACAAGAAAGCCGGCAAATGGATCGCCGCCGCCGGGATCACCGAGACCAGCAAGCTCTACGCCCGCTGCGTCGCCCGCATCGAACCGGAGTGGCTGGAGCAAGTGGGCGCTCACCTGATAAGGAAAAGCCATTTCGATCCGCATTGGGAAAAAAAGGCGATGCAGGCGGTCGCCTTCGAACGTTCGACGCTGTACGGCCTCGTCGTCAATCCGAAGAAGCGGGTGAACTACGGGCCGATGAATCCCGCCGAGGCGCGCGAACTGTTCATCCGGCAAGGACTCGTCGGCGGGGAAATCGCCGAGGAATACGCGCGGCGCTGGGACTTTTACACGCACAACCAGCAGTTGATCCTCGACATCGAGACGCTGGAGCACAAGTCGCGCCGGCCCGACGTGCTGGTCGACGACGAACTGATCGTCGCCTTCTACGAGCGGATCGTTCCCGAAGGCATCACCAACGGCGCCGATTTCGACGTCTGGCGCAAGGCGGCGGAACGCGAAGCGCCAAGGCGGCTGTACCTGAAGCGCGAGGATCTGATGCGGCACGAAGCCGCCGGAGTGACCACCGAGGCCTTTCCGCCGCGAATCCGGCTCGGCGGCGTCGACTTCGAACTCTCCTACCACTTCGAGCCTGGCTCGCCGAAGGACGGCGTGACGCTCACCGTGCCGCTCGCGCAAATCAACCAGATTCCGGCGGAACGCTGCGAATGGCTGGTGCCGGGCCTGCTCAGGGAAAAAGTCGCGCAACTGGTCAAGACGCTGCCGCAGAAAATCCGCGCCAAACTGGTGCCGGTGCCCGGCTTCGCGGCGGAATTCGCCGCCGCAGCGTCGCCCGGCGAGCAGGGACTGGTGCTCGCGCTGGTGCGCTACATCCTGCAAACGCGCGGTCTCAACGCGCGCGGCTGGGAGATCACGCCGGACGCCTTCCGTCCGGACGCGATCCCGGCGCACCTATCCTTCAACTTCAAGCTGATCGACGAACACGGCCGGCAACTCGCCATGAGCCGCAACCTGGCCGAACTGCGCGCCGAATGGGGCGGGCAGGCGCGCCAGGAATTCTCCGAGGCGCACCGGACGCCGGTCGAATACGCCGGCATGACCGACTGGAGCTTCGGCGAATTGCCCGAACTGATGGAAGTCGAGCTTGGCGGGCAGCGGGTGATCGGCTATCCGGGCCTTGCCGACGACGGCGACACGGTATCGCTGCGCGTGTTCGATTCCCCGGAGGAAGCCCGCGACGCGCACGCCGCCGGGTTGCTGCGCCTGTTCCGCCTGCAATTCAGGGAACAATTCAAATACTTCGAGAAAAACCTGCCCGGACTGACGCGGATGGCCATGCAGTACAGAACGCTCGGCTCGCAGGAAGAATTGCGCGCCCAGTTGCTCGATGTCACGCTGCGCCGCGCCTGCCTCGCCGAGCCGTGGCCCGCCAACGCGGCGGCCTTCCGGCAACGCTGCGCCGAAGCCAGACCGCGCCTCGGCCTGCTCTCGCAGGAAATCTGCCGGCTGGTCGACACGGTGTTGGACGAATGGCAGGCGGCGCAAAAAAAACTGCCGGCGTTCAAGGCCTACGCGGCGGCGGTGAAGGACATCGAAAAACAATTGAGCCTGTTGATCGGCCCGCGCTTCATCGCCGACACCCCGTTCGAGCGCCTGCAACATTTCCCGCGCTACCTCAAAGCCATCGCCCTGCGCCTCGACAAGCTCCGGGCCAACGGCGGCAACGGCGCCGCGCGCGACGCGCAACTGCTGGCCGACTACGCGCCGCTATGGACAAACTACGAACGCCGCGCCCTCCTGCTCGCCAAACAGGGCGTCATCAATCCACAGGTCGAACAATTCCGCTGGCTGCTCGAAGAACTGCGCGTGCAACTTTTCGCGCAGGAACTGCGCACCCCGGCGCCGGTCTCGGTGAAAAGATTGCAGAAGATGTGGGAGACGATCTGATTCCGGCGCGGCGTCGTTTTCTGTCGCATCCTGCACGATCGGTCTCGACGCCCCCGGCCCGGTCAATCTGGAAAAGGCGCTCCGCTTGGCCGACCGGCTCGGCGGACATCTCGTTTCCGGGCACGTTGACGGTGTCGGCGAGGTGTTGCGCTTCGACCCCGTCGGCGACAACCGCCTGCTGGAGATTCGCGCGCCCGAGGCGCTCTCCAGGTATGTCGCTCGCAAGGGATCCATCACCGTCAACGGCGTCAGCCTGACGACCAATTCGGTCAGCGGCGCGTGTTTCTCGATCAATCTGATTCCGCACACGCTCGAAGCCACCACGCTCGGCGGCCTGCGGCCCGGCGACCGGGTCAATCTGGAAATCGACCTGATCGCACGCTATTGCGAGAGGATGCTGAACTGCCGGGATGATGTCTGATACTAGCAGCCTGTCGGTCTTGAGCCAGCAGCCCCAAAGAAAATTGCGCGTTGAAGGTCGGAATTGGCTGTTTTTTGCCTGAAAACGCACGATTTCCCCCGATTCTTGCTACTGCGGACGCAATACGGCCATGCGCTTCAAATTCCACGCGAGGCAAACCAGCGTCCATTCTCCCGTGACTTTCTTCAGCCCACGCA
>JAISNE010000178.1 GCA_031276375.1 Accumulibacter sp. | reverse complement strand
CGCCGTTCCATGCTCTCCGAATTCGATTTGATCGCCCGTTACTTCGCGCGGCCGACGCCGCGGGCCGTTCTTGGGCCGGGCGACGATTGCGCGCTGCTGATGCCTTCGCCGGGGATGGAGCTGGCGATCACCACGGACATGCTGGTGGCCGGGACGCATTTCTTTGCCGAGACCGATCCGGCGCAACTGGGCTGGAAAACGCTGGCGGTCAGCGTTTCCGACCTGGCCGCGATGGGTGCGCGGCCGCGTTGGGCGTTGCTCGCCGGCAGTTTGCCGGTCGCCGACGAGTCCTGGATCGCGGCGTTTTCGGAGGGCTTTTTCGCCTGCGCCGGACGGTACGATGTCGATCTGGTGGGCGGCGACACGACGCGCGGGCCGCTCAATCTGTGCGCCACCGCGCTGGGCGAGGTGCCCGCCGGCGGCGCGCTGCGCCGCGACGGGGCGTTTGCCGGCGACGATATCTGGGTTTCGGGACAGCCTGGGCTGGCGGCGCTGGGTCTGGCGTACTTGCAGGGGCGGGCGGCGCTGCCGGACGCGCTGGCCGCGCGCTGTGTCGGCCGGCTGCAACAGCCGACGCCGCGCGCCGAACTGGGCGCGGCCTTGCGGCGGCGCGGGCTGGCGCATGCGGCGATCGACGTTTCGGACGGCTTGCTGGCGGATCTCGGGCATATCGCCGAGCGTTCGCGGCTCGACGCCGAAATTTTCGCCGCGCGATTGCCCGAAATGCCGCCGGACGTCGACGCCGGCCTGGCGCGCCAGTGCCAGTTGGCGGGCGGAGACGATTACGAACTGGTGTTCGCGGCGGCGCCGGAAAAGCGCGCGGCATTGTCCGCGCTGGCGGCGGAACTCAACCTGCCGCTGTGGCGCATCGGCCGCTTCACCGCGGCCGCCGGGCGGGGAGACGTCCGTCTGAGCGGCGAGCGCGGGGAGGCGCTGGCGATCGGCCGGAAAGGATTCGATCACTTTGGTCAGGATCAAAATGGTCAAGATCAAAACCAGTAAGGCGCCGCCGCCGCGCTTTCTTTTCTCGCATCCCGCGCATCTGGTGGCCTGTGGTTTCGGCAGCGGTTTGTCGCCGTTCGCGCCGGGAACCGCCGGCACGCTCTTCGCGTGGCTGTCCTATCCGCTGTTGCGCGGCGCAATGGCCGATTCCGGACTGCTCGCCTTCCTGCTGATTTGTGGCCTGGGCGGAATCTTCGCCGTGCAGCGCACCGGCGACGATCTCGGGGCGGTCGACCACGGCAGCATCGTCTGGGACGAGATCGTGCCGTTCTGGCTGGTGCTCTTTGTCTGTCCGCCGGATTGGCGGTGGCAGGCGGCGGCGTTCCTGGCCTTTCGCTTTTTCGATGTCGTCAAGCCGCAACCGGCGCGTTTCTTCGATCAGCGGGTCAAGAACGGCTTCGGCGTCATGGCCGACGATCTCGTCGCGGGCCTTTACACCGTCCTGACCCTGGCGGCGCTGCGTTACTTCCTGAACGGACTCGACCCATGACGAATTTTCCCGATCAATCCTCGCTGGAGGCGCTGGCCGGCCGCGTCGGCGCGGCCCTGCTCGCCGAGCGCCTGACGCTGGCCGCCGCCGAATCCTGCACGGGCGGCTGGGTGAGCCAGTGCCTGACGGCGATTGCCGGCAGCTCGGCGTGGTTCGAGCGCGGTTTCGTGACGTATTCCAACGCCGCCAAACAGGAAGCCCTCGGCGTGCCGGAGGCGACGCTGGTGGCGCACGGCGCGGTCAGCCAGCCGGTCGCCGTGGCCATGGCCGAAGGCGCGCTCCGCCATAGCCGCGCCGACTGGGCCGTGGCCATCACCGGCATCGCCGGCCCCGACGGCGGCTCGGCGGAAAAGCCGGTGGGGACGGTGTGTTTCGCCTGGGCCGGCCGCGGCGCCGGAACGAGCGCCGAAACGCGCCATTTTGCCGGCGACCGCCAGGCGGTGCGGGCGCAGTCGGTGGCCCGCGCCCTGGGCGGCCTGCTCGAACGCCTCTTGCCGCCGACGGGCGGATGGCTGGCGTGAAAAGCCGGCGGAGGACACCCGGCAACGCCACTCGAATCCCCTCGGCCCGGAGTGGACATTTCCGCCCTGGAACGACATCCGCCGCCGTCCGCCATTGTCTTTTCGCGCCGGAGCGCCTACCATTGTCGGAGCCGTCGCGTTTGCAGGCATGCGGCGCGCAAGACAACAAGGGCTGCAATCCGGGGGACGACCGTGGGGCAGAAGCGCGGAGGGCAGCCAATCATGAATTGGCCGATTACTGCCAGATGGATGGAACGATGCTGACCGAAAAGGAAATAGCTAATGCCCGCGCCACCTTGAACGATCTTCAGGTGGAGCACCGCGATCTCAATCTTATCGTCGAACACCTTGCCGCCACGCCGCTGCCCAATCAGGATCAGTTGCTGATCCAGCGGCTGAAGAAGCGCAAGCTCGCGCTCAAGGACAAGATTTACCAGCTCGAAAAAATGCTGGTGCCGGATATCCAGGCATAAACGTCAGGCATGAACGATCCCCCGGCAAACCGTTCGCCGGGGCGGCCGGGCCGCGCGACGCGGCAATCCATGCGGCGCCTGGATTTCCTGAAACGACCAGGCGCCGTCCCGGTCTGTCTGGATTGCCACGGGGGACCCTCATCCAAGCCATAACTCTTGATTAAAAGAGAGTGTTGACTAAATAATTATATTTCCGTTCGCATGATGTTTTGCATACAACATGGTTGCAAGGTCGATCATTTCGAGAGACCGTGAGACACAGCAGGTTTTGCGGCGAAA
>JAISNE010000117.1 GCA_031276375.1 Accumulibacter sp. | reverse complement strand
CTCCTCGTCGCCCAGTTGCGCCAGACCCGCCTTGAATTCATCGAGATCCTTCCCGCTCAGGCACGCTCCCATGATTCCCCGATAGCGCCGTTCAACTTCATCGCACCGCCAGAGTTTGTAAGCTTCCCAGGCTTCCCTGCGCGTTTCGGCCTCTTTTCGCGCGGCGCGCTCGGCGGCTTCCGCCGCGCGCACCGCCTTGGCGGCGGCGTCCCGCCGGAAATCGCGGATGGCAAGAAGGCCGGACAGCGGGTAACGCATGATGTTTCCGTTGTTTGCGCCTGAAAAATACCGGACAGCATATCCCGACCGGGCCGTAAAAACCAGCCGCGCGGCAAGAAATGTCCAACCGGGACGGGGATAACGGCGGCGTTCGTCCGTGATAGAGTGATTCCGTTTCCAGATCGCCGGCGGCGGGAACCCCGGCCGCGACGGCACATTCACCATTCCGGCAACCCATGACCTCCTTCACCGACAAGCTCGTCTTCGACGCGGCGCTGATTCGCCGCTTCGACATCCACGGCCCGCGCTACACTTCGTACCCGACGGCCGACCGCTTCGGCCCCGGCTTCGGCGCCGACGCCTATCGCGGCCGGCTGGAACGGCGGCGGGACGACGCGCGCGGGCGCAAACCGTTTTCGCTGTACTTCCACCTGCCGTTCTGCGCCACGATCTGCTACTACTGCGCCTGCAACAAGATCGTCACCGGGGACCACGGACGTTCGGCCAAATACATCAAATACCTGGGACGGGAAGTGGCGCTGCAAACCCGCTTCCTGGACGCGGACGACAACGCGGTCGAACAACTGCACTGGGGCGGCGGCACGCCGACCTTCCTGTCGCACGGCGAGATGCGCCAGTTGATGGACATCACGCGCCGGCATTTCCACCTGCTCGACGGCGGCGAATATTCGATCGAAGTCGACCCGCGCAAGGTCGACCGCGCCACCGTCGGCCTGCTCGCGGAACTGGGCTTCAACCGCATGAGCATCGGCGTGCAGGACTTCGACGCGCGGGTGCAGCGGGCGATCAACCGCCTCCAGAGCGAGGAGGAAACCCTGGCCGTGATGGACGCGGCGCGGGAGAGCGGCTTCAAGTCGATCGGCATCGACCTGATCTACGGTCTGCCGAGGCAATCGGCGGCGGGCTTCGAGCGCACCCTCGAACGCGTGCTGGCGGCCGGCCCGGAGCGGCTGTCGATCTACAACTACGCGCACCTGCCGGCGCTGTTCAAGCCGCAGCGGCGCATCCCCGAGGCCGATCTGCCGGCGCCGGACGAACGCCTGCGCATCCTGTCGCTGGCCATCGACAAACTGACCGCCGCCGGCTACGTATTCATCGGCATGGACCACTTCGCCAGGCCGGACGACGAATTGGCCATCGCGCAGCGCGCCGGGCGGCTGCATCGCAACTTCCAGGGCTATTCGACGCACGCGAACCGCGACATGCTCTCCTTCGGCATCACCGCGATCGGCCAGATCGGAAACAGCTACAGCCAGAATCTCAGAACGTTGGACGACTACTACGCGCGTCTCGACAACGGCGTCCTGCCCGTCTTCCGGGGAATCGAGCTGACGCCGGACGACGTGCTGCGGCGAGCGATCATCCAGTCGCTGATGTGCTGCTTCGAATTGCCGTTCTCCCTTTTCGAGAAGGAATATGGCATTGATTTTTCAAGCTATTTTTCGCTCGAACTTGCCGAACTCAGGGAAATGGAAGAAGCCGGGCTGCTGCGCGTCGAAGCGCGGCGAATCGCCGTCCTGCCCCCCGGCCGCCTGCTGGTGCGCGCCATCTCCATGGTCTTCGACGCGCGCCTGCGCGCCGACCGGCCGCAAAACCGCTATTCAAAGGTAATCTGACGGGATACCGAGTTGCGCTCGACAGACCGTTGATATGCAAGACAGAGGACAGAAGACAGAAGACAGAAGACAGTAATATTTGCGGCGCGAAGCGCCGGTAACCGACTGTCCTCTGTCCTCTGTCCTCTGTCTTCTGTCCCTGTCCTCTCGTTCCCGGAATCGCGCCGGCGGGTTCGCTGTTACAAATAAACAAGGGGAAGCGCGAAATATTTAGCAGTTTTGCACATGGAAATCCATAAAATCCCATCGTGGATAGAAAAGGGGATAAGGCTGGCTTTTCCCGGAACGTCAGGCGGGAATGCCGCGGAGGAAATGGCTTGGCGTGAAACAACCGGAAATTGGACGCCAAAAAGCATCGCTGACGAGGAAGATGCCGCGATGCCCGCAAGGAACGAAGCCGCCCGCGACCCTTTGACTTCAACCTCGGCCAGGCGCCATCCCCGGCGCCTCTAACGGAGATCGGCGAGTCGCCAACGAAGGTTTCATCATCCGAGGCGGCATCGATTCATGCAATGACCGTTGTATCGGGGCCGGATTGAATAGCACAGGGCTTGGATATGTCACTTGAAACAAACGCCACATCCGTCATGGGTGCCCAGACGTGAATTCATCCGCGCGTATTTCGCGGAGGAAGTACTTTGCGTCAGTTCGGCCAATTACACCCGAAGCAGGCCTTCCGGAGAAGAACCTGGGCATTCCCCCCGCGATTGGGATGGACGCGTTGCAAGCCGGCGATGTCCTGCTGTCTCATGGAGGCGGCACCATTTCAAATGTCATTCGCCTCATTGACGGCGGCCATTACAGCCACGCTTCCCTGTATGACGGCGAGGAAATCATCGAAGCCGGCCCGTGTTGCGTCGTCCGGACCCCCTTGGAAACCGGGATACAGGAACAGGAATACGTGGATGCCTATCGTTTTCGCTCCGTCCGGGGCGAAGCATTGTCCTCGCCCGGCTGGCCCGCCGATCCGGTCATAGAACGCGCCCATCATTATCTGGAAAAGCGCGCGCGGTACGCGAACAACCCGCTCTACCTGCTGGGCGCCCTGATCTTTTACAAGCAGTCATTCGACCTGTTCAAGCGATCGTTCACCCGCATGGAAAAGTCGATCCTGCAAGCCATGCTCGAGCAGGTTCTCGATTTGTTCCAGCGCATTTCCAACGGCAGCCAAGTCAAGCCCGTCGTCAGTTGTTCGGAGCTGGTTTACCGGAGTTTTCACGAAGCGCGGGGACGTCGCTACAGCCTGATCTGGGACGCTCGCGACATCCTGCGGACCGGGCCGCGAACGATCGAAGTCCCAAGAGCGCCGGTGAGCCAGGACGGCCAAGCTCTGGGCGCGGAATATCAGCACATGCTGGAGCGGCTGGAGACGCTGTTTCAGCGGATCAACCCCTCCGCGCCGCTCATCACCGATTCGGGCATCGCGGAAATCGCCCCCGAAATTGTCGGTCCGCGCATTCTGGAACGCAGCCCCAGCCTCAGACTGATTGGCCGCTTGAATATCCGGAAAAGTCCCCAATGGAGCACTTGAACCCATTTCGTCGTCTTTCGCCCTTTCCTTGCTGGCTACCGGAATCGTGTCGGTCAGGTTCCTGGACGGTTTCAAGAACGGCGGGGCGGGACGAATTTTGCGGTATTGAGCGGGGGCGGTCGAATATCCACTCCGGGATGATGCGCCGCCTCTCATGGAATGGGTATCGAGACGTGGGAGCAGGACAAGCGGCATCGAGGCGATCCGGCCAGCGCGAGGAATTTTGGAACAGGGCCCGCGCTTGCTTGAATGGTGCTTGATACCAAGTTGCCGTCAAACATCGTATCAACGGCCCATCGATACCAGATTGCGCTCGACAGACCGTCGATATTCAGGCCCTGACGCGCCAGAATTCCGGTCATTTTTGGCGCGCGCGATGGTATTACTTCGGGTTTTCCATCCAGACCCCTAGTCAGGCGTTTGAAAACAATTCATAATCGAGTCCGTTCTCCTTCGAGTTTTTTTTCACCTTTTCCGGAAGGACACACCATGTGCACTTCTAACTTTTCTTTCCTCAAGAACTTCCTGAGCATTCGGGGGGGGGGGGGGGGGGAATTTTGGCGCGCGCGGCCCTCGCGCGCTCCATGCCGGTCATGGCGGATGACGTTATCGTTGACATTAAAAGCGAGGATAACTACAGCGATGTGAGTAGAAACACCGCTTGCCTGGACGGCGACGGCAACCTCATCGTTGATTGCACTTCCGGTTCCACCAGAGACCCAT
>JAISNE010000005.1 GCA_031276375.1 Accumulibacter sp. | reverse complement strand
CAGCAGGAAGCCATGACGCAGCTCGCGCACAACGTCCAGCAGGTGTCCAGCATGACCGGGCAGAACATTACCGTGGTCAACCAGACGCACGTCATGGTCGAGAAACTGCAAGGCATCGTCGACCGCATGAACAAGGCGGTGAATCAGTTCGTCGTATGACACGCCCGTGACGGCGTCAATTGGCAATTCCAATATATATAGTCCGTGGAGAAGGCGCCGAAAAGCCGCGACTCTCCTTCCTTTTTCCCTTCGGAGGAGAAGGGAAGGGGAATCGCGGGCCATGAACCCAGGCCCGGCTCCCCGCCGGTTTTTTCCGTCCGCCGATCCTGCTACACTGACGAACATCGGCTATCGGAATTTCCCCATGAGCGTCGTTACCTTCGATACCCACGCCATCGTCAAGACCCTGCAAACCAGAGGTTTTCCGGTCGAACAGGCCGAAGGCATTAGCGACGCGCTGAAAGACGCCTTGGCCGTCGCGGAAATCGCCACCAAATACGACATCAAGGAACTTCGGGAAGCCAGCACGCGCGACTTCAAGGAATTCCGGGAAACCAGCACGCGCGACTTCAACGAACTCCAGGAAGCCACCACGCGCGACAACAACGAACTCCGGGAAACCACCACGCGCGACACCAAGGAATTCCGGGAAGCCATCACGCGTGACTTCAAGGAATTCCGGGAAACCATCACGCGCGACTTTAAGGAATTCCAGGAAACCAGCACGCGCGACTTCAAGGAATTCCAGGAAACCAGCACGCGCGACAACAAGGAATTCCGGGAAGCCATCACGCGCGACTTCAATGAACTCCGGGAAGCCACTGCGCGTGACATCAATGAACTCCGGGAAACCACCGCGCGCGACTTCAAGGGACTCCGGGAAACCACGGGATCGCAATTCCGCGAGCTTCGCCTTGAATTCAAGGCCGAGATCGCCAACGTCAGAGCCGATTTCGCGCCCCTCAAATGGGGCATGGGCCTCTGCGTCGCGGGTATCGTCGCCCTCGTCATCAAGGCGTTTTTTTAGCCCCTGCCTCTGGTTCAGAGGACTGAGGACAGTAGTTATTTGTGGCGCGTAGCGCCGGTAACTGACTGTCTTCTGTCATCCGGATCGGAGCGCAGGCGTCTCGCCCGTTTCGTGGGACTTGCTTTTTTGCGGATGTGATAACGACCATGCCCGGAATCACTGAGGTTCGTGGCTCAAAAACAGACCTGGAAGGTGCTTTACCGTTTCAGAAAACTCGATCGCCGCACGGATTGCCGCGTCGCGCCGCCCGAGTAATATTTCCGGCGGCTTCGCCGCCGCGTCGAACGATCCTGGATTGCCACGGCGCTGCGCGCCTCGCAATGACGGAGTTTCCCCCGCCTTGCCGTGGCGAATACCCTTGTTGTTAAACGGGCGCGGCAATGAACCCAACGCCCGCGACAACGCGCCAACCCCCCAACCCCCGTCATTGCGAGGGCCGTCAGGCCCGCGGCAATCCAGAGGACAGTCGGTTATCTGTCGCGTACCGCCGAGAGGGCCGCCATGTAGAGCACCCGGCGCGCCGTGGCGCGTCCGCCCCAAGTGGAGCGCTTGCCGCGCTTCTTGCCGCGGCCGTGATTCAAGGGCGCGACGCCCGCCAGCTTGACGATTTCCCGGCGATTGAGCGGGTCCGGTTTCGGTAGCGCCGCCAGCAAGACGGCTGGCGTTCCGATCCCCACGCCCTGGATGCTTTCCAGCCGCTTCTTCCGTTCGGCAAAGCGCGTTTTCATGCGCTGGTCGATGTCGCCGATCTGCCGGTTCAGCACCTTGATGACGGACTCGATGCGGCGTCGGACGGGCTTGGGCGTACCGGCCAGACGAGGCTGTTCGGCCACCTTGATGTCGACCCACTGGGCGCGCCGGGTGATCCAGGCCAGCAGGGTTTCCTGTTTTTCCGTCGGCAGGCGCATGAAGAGACGCTCGCGTTTGTCGGTGCGATAGAGGTAGTACGCCAGCTCAACGGGCGTCGATGGCGTCCGTCTTGGAGAGATAGCCGGCCCGCCTCGCCGAATCGACGCGCCTGCCGGGGATGGATGACCATGACAAGCCGTCCGGCGGCGCGCAGCGCCGGTAATTGACTGTCCTCTGTCCTCTGTCCTCCGTCATCCAAACATCATCGAGCGGAGTCGTCATGTTCGCGCAAGCGCAGCGCCAGATCGTAGAGCGCGTTTTTTGCCGCTCCGGTGATGGCGTGCGCGAGTTTTGCCGCTTGCTTGACCGGCAGTCCTTCGCCGAGCAGAAGTTTCAGCACCCTTTCCCCCTCGCCGTCGTCGGCGGACGGCGAAGCTCCGGAAACGATCAGCACGAATTCGCCGCGCTGGCGGTTGGCTTCCGCTTCCAGCCAGGCCGGCGCTTCGCCGAGTGGGCAGACGTGGATGGTTTCGAACAGTTTGGTCAGCTCGCGGGCCAGCACCAGCGTGCGCTCGGGGCCGAACACGGAACGCATGGCCTCGACCGTTTCCACGATGCGGTGCGGTGCTTCGTAGAAGACCAGCGCATGGCGCAGACCGGCCAGTTCGCGCAAGGCTTCTTCCCGCTGCCGCGCCTTGGCGGGCAGGAAACCATGAAACAGGAAACGCGGTTCGGCCAGGCCGGACGCGGACAGGGCGGTCACCGCGGCGCACGGTCCCGGCAGCGGAACGATCCGGTGGCCCGCCGCGCGCGCGCGCGCCACCACGCGGGCGCCGGGGTCGGATATGGCCGGGGTTCCGGCGTCGCAGACCAGCGCCACCGATTCGCCTTCGTCGAGGCGGGCGACGATTTGTTGCGCCGCCGCTTCCTCGTTGTGCCGGTGCGCCGCCAGGAGCCGCGCCGAAACGCCGAAATGCTTGAGCAGCGGCGCGCTGTGCCGCGTATCCTCGCAGGCCACCCAGGCGGCGCGGCGCAGCGCCTCCACCGCGCGCGGCGTCATGTCGGCGAGATTCCCGAGCGGTGTCGGCACCACATATAATGCGGAGGATTTTTCCGTCATGCGTTTTATCCAGCCACGAGCAAGAAATCGGCGACAGCCTTCAGGGCGGCCGCTCCAACTCCATTTGGCCGGGGTTCCCCGCCCCTGCCGAATGGCCGCGGTCGAATCCCTGGCCGCGGGAACGGGGCGCCGGGCTTCGCCTTTCTTGCGGACGGGGTTGCAACCGGAGTTGGTTTCACGATGAGCGGCAACGATACCACGACCCGCGTCGGGCAGCGCGCCGAGGAGCTGGCGGCCCGTTTTCTCGAACAGCGCCATCTGGCGGTGATCGCGCGCAACCATCGTTGCGGCGGCGGGGAAATCGATCTGATCTGCCGGGACGGCGCCACGCTGGTCTTCGTCGAAGTCAGATCGCGGCAAGGCGGCGGCTTCGGCGGCGCCGCGGCGAGCATCACGCCGGCCAAGCAGCGGCGCATCGTCCTCGCCGCGCGGCACTATCTCAATGTGACCGGCAAGCACCGCCAGGATTGCCGCTTCGATTGCGTGCTGCTCGACGGCGAGAACGTCGAATGGATCAAGAATGCGTTTTCCGCGTATTGAGCACCCGTCCCGATAGCTTCCAGGTGCTAGACTAACGGCCTGTCATCGCCATCCATCGAAAGCCATGGACCTGATTTCCCGCATCAGCCAGCATTTCACCGACAGCGCCCAGGCCAAGCTCAAGGCCATCGAAGCACTGGCCGCGCCGCTCGCCGGCGCCGTCGAGCTGATGGTCGGCACGCTGGTCGACAACGGCAAGATCCTCGCTTGCGGCAACGGCGGTTCGGCCGCCGACGCGCAGCATTTCGCGGCGGAGCTGGTCGGCCGTTTCGAGATGGAGCGCCAGGGCCTGACGGCCATCGCCCTGACCACCGACAGCTCGATCATGACCGCGGTATCCAACGACTACGGCTACAAGGCCGTCTTCGAGCGGCAGGTGCGCGCCCTCGGCCAGCCCGGCGACCTGCTGCTGGCGATCTCCACCTCGGGCAATTCGCCGAACGTCGTCGAAGCCATCCGCGCGGCGCACGACAACGATCTTTCCGTCGTGGCGCTGACCGGGAAGGGCGGCGGGGAGATTGGCCGGATGCTGCGCGACGCCGACGT
>JAISNE010000004.1 GCA_031276375.1 Accumulibacter sp. | reverse complement strand
AGGGCGACGGCGAGCCTGGCGCAAAGCTCATCTGGCTCGGTATGCGCGACCTCAACGTCTTCGTCAATGGCATGCGCGCTGTGCAGGTTCAGGATGGGTGAGTTGTGTGTAATGGGATGGGCCAAGGCCGTCATCGACGGCATGCGCGGCACGCACCCGGAACTCGAAAGACTCTTCGACGAGGCTTTCAGCGCAAGGCCAGCACATGCATGAAACCGGTATTCGCCCGGCATCGCGCCGTCCATCGCCGGATCCGGGAGCGCATACCATCGCTGCATGAAGCCGATCCCCGGCATCACCGGGAACGGCGTCGGCTGACGACCGCGCCGACCCGACCACGGGCAATACGGCGCTGTCTCCGTCAACAACGCATCACACGGCACTATTACTCGGCAGTCAGTAATTTTGAATACATAAATAGGCCAAATACGCAAACAATTTCAGATTGCGTCATTGCGAGGGCCGCAGGCCCGCGGCAATCCAGAAGGCCGTGTGGATTGCCACGTCGCGCAGCCCGAGCAATGACGATTTTATTCCGGTGTTTCCTAAATTACCGACCGCTGAGTATTGGTTCTTGTACGTATGGCGCGTCCAGGCACATACGGCAAGCCCATGACGATCAAATCAAGCCGGCGCCGCCTCGCGGCGCGGCCTGTTTCGGATGTTGGACCTCATGAGTGACGCCGTTCCCGCTGAAATATCGGCGCAGTTGTCGCGGGCGCTGGATGTCATCGAACGCCATCTGGCCTCGACGCTGTTGGCCGCGCACTTGTACGGCTCCGCGCTGGACGGCGGCCTGAAGCCATTCAGCGACATCGATTTGCTGGTCACGGTGGCGACAAAGTCCGATGCCGACGCGCGGCGGGCGTTGCTGACCGATCTGCTCAAGATTTCCGCGCCGCCCGGTCAAGGCAAGGAAATCCGGGCGCTGGATGTGACGGTTGTCGCGCGCGGCGACATCGTGCCGTGGCGTTACCCGGCCAGACGGGAACTGCAATTCGGAGAATGGCTGCGAAAAGATATCCTCGATGGTGTCGTCGAACCCGCCGTCATCGATGCCGATCTGGCGATCCTTCTGACGCAGGCAAGACAACACAGCATCGCCCTGGCCGGCCCACCGGCGGCGGAATTTTTTGACCCGGTGCCGGAAAGCGATCTGGCCAGGGCGCTGGCCGACACGCTGAAAGCATGGAGCACACCGTCAGCCTGGACCGGGGATGAAAGGAACGCGGCGCTCACTTTGGCTCGCGTCTGGTACAGCGCATCGACCGGCAAGATTGCGCCAAAGGACGTCGCCGCTGATTGGGTGATCGAGCGTTTGCCGGAAGAGCATCGATCCGTATTATCCGAAGCCCGGCAGGCTTACCTTGGGCATCGTGAAGATCGTTTGACCCTGCGTGGCAGCCAACTGACAGACCTCATTGCGCTCATCGTGCGTGAAGTCACCAAGCTGCCTGGGCAGCGCCAACGATCGTAAAACCAGCTCCGGTCGAAACCCCGCCCTGAAGGGCTGTCGCTAATTTCCTGCCGGCATTTTCAATTTCCTGAAAAGAGCGCGGCGCTTGATGCCAAGTGGCGCCCAGCAGGCCGTTGATACGCAAATCTGACATGTCAGGATTTCGGTCATTTTTGGCATGTCACGATGGCTTGACCGCGTCGTCATGGCTCGGGCCGCGCGACGCGGCAATCCAGAGGACAGATGACCGAAGACAGTCATATTGCGGCGCGCAGCGCCGGTAGTTGTCCGTCCTCCGTCGAGAATTGGCGCGTTGTTGCGGGCGTTGGGTTCGTTGTCGCGCCCGTTCAACAACAAAGGTATTCGTCACGGCAAGGCGGGGAGAACTCCGTCATTGCGAGGAGCGCAGCGACGCGGCAATCCAAACGGCGCCTGGGTTTTCTGAAACGGCGAGGTGTTTTCCACGTCTGTCCGGATTGCCGCGGGGCCTGACGGCCCTTGCAATGACGATGGTTTTTCCGTCATGGACGAGAATCGATATCAAGTTGTGTTCAACGGGCCGTTGATACGGAGTCTGCCGCGGATGAATCATCAGGCCCGTCCATGAGCCTTGAAGCGGAGCGCGATGACGATGGCGCCGATGACGCCGGTAAGCAGGCATGACAGATGTAAATGGTCGATGCTCACGATGCCGAGCAGCGGATTGCCGGAGGCGATTGGCCACCACGGGGACATGTCGGGGTGCATGACGGCGTCGAGGAGGATGTGCGAAAAGACGCCAACGTAGGCGCCGGTAAACGAGGCAAGCCAGGTGAATGGGTAGTGGGGAATGGCCAGCCATTTGAGCGCCATGTGGCTGACGGGTTTTCCGATGAAGCCCGCGAGCGTGCCGATGACCAAGGCTCCCGGCAGAGTGTGCGTGTAGCCATGCAGGATGTCCCAGTCCCGCAGGATGCCGATCAATGGCTCGATGTCCATGAGCGCCTGTGAGCCGCCAAAAACCATGAAGCTGAAATGCCGCCCGCCGAGCGCTTTGAAGGCGGCGCCCGGGCCGAGATGGAGGGGGGTGATAGGCATTATGGCGCTCCCGAGGTTCGAGGTAGGATGGGCCGGCATCGCCGCCGGTACGGCTCAACCGCCGCCGCGCAGGAAGTGGTAGGCCACTATACCGGCTATCGCCACTATCAGGTAAGCGGCGAACCAGGCGGTGTTGCCGGACTTCGGAACCTCGACCGGTGCTCGGCGTCGTGGCCTGATACGGGCGGATTCGATGGCGTCCCTGGCGTCCTTGAGACCCAGTCCCGTCGCTTTGCGCAGCCGCCTGATTGCTTCGATCTTTTCTCCGCGCGTCAGCGCGGCAATGACGTTCTCCGGCAAGCGGCCCGATGTTGTCGCGGGCGACGACCGCGCCCCGGTTTCGCGCGTTTGCGCATCGATCACGTCCTTGGCCTCTTTGAGACCCAGTCCCGTCGTTTCGCGCAGCCGTTTGATTGCTTCGATCTTTTCTCCGCGCGCCAGCGCGCGCAGGACGATCTCGGGAAGGGCGGTCGGCATGAGGTCTGGTCCATTGGGTGTTTCGGGAGGAGCGGCGACGTGTGCTCCCGCCGCGTCCCGCGCGGTTTTCGGCGCGCTCGCGGAACGCGGGGTTGGACAGGGCGCCCGGAATCATCGGCGCAGTATAAGTGTCCAGGCTTGAAAATAACAGGAAAGTTTCGTTTCCCGGCGAACCGGGCGGACTTTTCGTCAATGAGCGCGTCAATGAGCGCCGGCGAGTCATTGCGCGCGGTGGACTCATTGTCACGTGGTATTGCCGGTGAAGTACCGAGGGCGTTGCCCGGTGGTGAAGTTGCCCATATCATCACGGAAATGGCGAGGGACGCGGGGGCGAAGGGGCGAAGGGGCGAAGGGGCGAGGGGGATCGGCGAGCGCTGCGACATCGAGTTTGCGCGGATGGGCGGTGAGGCTGATCGCATCCATCCGCTGTCCCGGCGCGGCCGAAGCTTATGCCGGGAGAGATCGCCAGGGGATTCAAGAACATCGCAAGAACATCGCGGCAAAAGAGACAGAGGGAAAAGAAATGATGGAAATGACGGAAACGCTCGACAAACTGTTCATCATCGATACGGGGGCACTTGTTGCCGTGCTCTTTTGGGGCAATTTCACGGCCGCCGCCCTGATCCTGGCCCTCGGGCATACGAAGCAGGGTTCCGATGACAAGCGGCGCTGCGTCCATTTCAGTCTTGCCAAATTCCTTCAGGCGTCCGCGTATTTTTGTCTTTTTTTCAAAGACTGCTTGCCGGACGTCGTCAGCGTCAACCTTGGCAACAGCCTGTTATTCACAGGCTTCTTTCTGGAAGCGCGGTCCATATTGCTTCTTCTTCGGGATGAAGGCAAAGCCCGCGGCATATCTCTATCGGCGATTTTCCTCGCGCTGTCGCTGCTTGTGTTCAATGTGATCGAGTTCCGGTATCCGGATCCTTCGACAAGGGTTGCGACAGCCTCGTTCTGCGTTGTTTTCATCTTCATGACAATGAACATTGAAATAATGCTTCTCAAGGATTCAAACCTGTTCAAACGCATGATGGGCGTTTTTTATGCGATCTTCACTTTTTCGATGCTGTTTCGCGGGATTCACGCCATCGGGCACGACATGAGCGTACCGGCGAATTCTCCCATGCAGTCGCTTGTCTTTCTTCTCCTGGCGCTGCTGCTGATAGGCGGGCTTTCCTTCTACCTGCTGCTCATGAAGGAACATTCGGACAGGCTCATTGAATTTTTCGCCACCACCGACAGCCTGACGGGGATTTCGAACAGGCGATGTTTCCTTGAGACCGCGCTGCGGATTTTCGAGCGTCGGCGATGGGACGGCACGGCGCTGGCGATATTCTTCGCGGACATCGACAATTTCAAAACGATCAACGACAGGTACGGGCATTCCTTTGGAGACGAAGTGCTCAAGACCATGGGCGGGATCATCAAAAATACCTTGCGGGTTCAGGATCTGTACTGCCGCTACGGCGGCGAGGAATTTGTCACGCTCCTGCCCAGCTCGAACGTGGAGCAGGCCGAGCGGCCCATCGCCCGGATCATGGCCGCGATAAAGCAGGCCAGCTTCGAGAAGCACCCGGAATTTTCCTTCACCGTCAGCATCGGCCTCATGGCCGGCGTGCCGGGGCCAGAGGAAACGCTCGACGATTTCATCGAGAAGGCGGACAAGGCCATGTATCAGGCAAAGACGAGCGGCAAGAACAAGGTCGTCGTATATTCCGACGGGATGAGCCGGCAGTCGGGCATGGCCTGAAAGTTCCGCTGTTCCAGGCGGCGCCTGCTCACCATTTTTCACGCCATTTCCCGGTCGGATCTTCCTCGCCGTCGCCAACGCCAGCCTCCGCCGCGGCCAGGCGAATGAGTTCACGAACCTTCTCGCCGCGCGTCACGCCGTCTTCTTCGTCGGCGCAAAAAAGCATGAAGCGCCCAAGCATGCCGTATCGTTCTTCCAACGCGTTCAGCGCAAGCACCGCGTTCTTGACGGCGGACATGACGGTTTCCGCGTCGCCCTTGTTCGCCGCCCGCGCGTTGGCGAGAAACGCTTCCAGAACCGCCCCGTATTCCCCGGCGGTATCCTCCGCGCGCTCATCTTCGTCATGGTGGCCCCGTTCGGCGTCCGCAAGGAACTCCCCGATTTCCTCGTCCATATCGTCAATGATATCCGCCGCGCGTCGCGCCAATGCGTCTTTCGTCATGATTTCCCCGTTGGGTAAAAGGCACGCCGCGCATTGTACCCGTTTGCCCGCCTCCACTCGCCCGGCAAGCCTGGCCTGGAACGACGAATGGATCGGGCAGGCTTTTGGAATGGCCGGATGAAATCCGGTCTTATTCAATCTCAAAAAGGAATTGATTTACAATGCGCGAAAATGTATATGTATATCCAATCTCAGGGATATCTATCATGCGTGTCGCAAAATGGGACAACCGTCCGGCGCGCCGCGGCTTTGGCAAGGAGGCGCGGGCGGAGCTTCTTGACGCCGAACCGCTTCCCGGCGCTTTCCTTCCTGGCGCTCTCTATCCCGTCGCGCCGTTTGCCGGATTTCCCGAACGCGATTCCAGCGGCATTGTTCTCCGGCATCGTCGCGACGGCTCGCGCCAACCCTGGCCGGTCTATGCGGCATGCCTGGCGGGACGCGGCGGGACGGTGATCGCCGCATGACACCGCGAATCAAGATCTGCGGCCTCACGCGCGTGGAGGACGCGCGGGCGGCGATCGACGCCGGCGCCGACGCGCTGGGGCTGGTCTTTTATCCGCCGAGTCCGCGTTTCGTCGACCTGGAACAGGCGGCGCGGCTCTCGCGGCTCGCGCCGCCGTTCGTCAGCGTGGTCGGGCTGTT
>JAISNE010000394.1 GCA_031276375.1 Accumulibacter sp. | reverse complement strand
TCCTTTCTTTTCCTCTTCCATTTGCAATTTGCGCAGCTCGCGGAGCCGCGCATCGACCGCGGACAGCTCGTAAAAGTCGCCTTCCTTTTCCTGCTGGGCGAACTGGAGCTGCTCGATCGCCGCGCCGAGCTGCCCCTGGAGCAGATGATATTCGGCCTGCGCGCGGCGCTGCCGCACGCGTTGCCCCAGGGCCGCATACGTTCTGGCTTGCAGGCCGAACAGTTTGAAATCGGATCGATCGCTGGTCAATTGCCCTTCGAGAAACGCCAGGCACTGCTGATGCGCTCCCGCCGCGTGAAGCGAATCGGCGTAGCCATAGACCAGCGACCTGGCTTGTGGAAACCGGAGCAGCGCCTGCCGGTATATTTCTTGCGCGCCGGCAAGGTCGCCGGACTGTTCGCGGATCGACGCGGCCAGCCCGGCGAGGATCGGCGATTCCCCCAGCCGCCCGTCGAGCGGGGCGCTGGCGCGCCGGGCGCCGGCGAGGTCATGCGCGCGCAGCAGGGCATACGCCAAACCGTAGCGCGCGGCGGCTTCCGACACGTATTTGCCTTCCCGCAGCAGCCTTTCGAATTCGGCGCGGGCGTCTTTCGGCGGCATCGCCTGTACCCGCAGCCTGGCGCGCACGAGATGGAAATCGAGACTGCTGACGACTTGCCGGTACGGCGAATTCTGCGCCCGGTTCTGCATGTCGGAAAGCCGTTCGATGGTCAAGGGGTGCGAACGGAAGTAAACCGGCGCGTTGTTCTCGTACAGCCGGCCGGCTTTTTGCAGCCGCTCGAAGAAATCGCTCATGCCGTGAACGTCGAAACCGGCTTTTTCCAGCGATTGATAGCCCACCCGGTCGGCTTCCCGCTCGAAGTCCCTGGAGTAGGCCAACTGGGCCTGGATCAAGCCGGCTTGCGCCGAGGCCACGGCGCCGGCGGCCACCGAGGTATTCGAACGCGCCGCCAGCACGCCGACGGCCATGGCGATCAGGGTCGGGATGGTGTTCTGTTTTTCCTTCGCTATCTGCCGCGCCAGATGGTTCTGCGTCACGTGGGCGATTTCGTGGGCCAGCACGCCGGCCAGTTCCGATTCGCTCTGCGCGGTCAGCAGCGTCCCGGTGTTGACGCCGATATACCCGCCGAACATGGCGAACGCGTTCACCATATTGTCGCGGATGGCGAAGAAATGAAACTTGCCGGTCGGATTGGCGCTGGCGTCGACCAGACGGCGGCCGAGCTGTCCCAGATAGTCGTTGATCTCGGGGTCATCGACGTAGCCAGGCTCGCGCAGCCGGATCTCGTTCATGATGTTCTCGCCGATCCTGCGCTCCATCTGCGGCGACAGTTCGGCGCGCGAAGGCTCGCCCAGATCGGGCAGATCGCCGACCTGGGCGTTGCCCGCCAGCGAAACGCAGGCGGTCAGCGCAACGACGGCCCCGCGGAAGCGGCGCCGCTTCGGGGGATTTTGCGGCTTCATGGCGTCTATGATAACGGAGACGGCGGGAGGATGTTGATCCGGTTTATTTCGGGCAGGCGAAAAAAAAACCCGCCAATGGCGGGTCCTTATAAGCGTGACCGAGACAATCAAGCACGTGAGATGTTCGAAGCCTGTTTACCCTTTGGACCCTGCGTGACATCGAATGTCACCTTCTCGCCCTCTTTGAGAGTCTTGAAACCGCCCATGGTGATTGCCGAGAAATGGGCGAAAAGATCCTCACTGCCATCGTCCGGAGTAATGAACCCGAAACCTTTGGCGTCATTGAACCACTTAACAGTACCAGTTGCCATATTGCTACTTCCTCTTCCTTTAATTAGACAAAAACCGGGCCAAGCCCGACTGCATGTTTGGCCGCAAGTATTGCAAGACCCAAACATGGCGCCTTTTTACGCTAGTTTCGTCGGATGCGTCAAGCATTTTTCAGCCTTTGATCCCGGCGGCGTGTGGTTTTTGCACAAAAAAACGATCGCGCCGGTTTCGCGCGCCCAAGACTGGCTAAAATAAGCCATGGTAAAAACGCATCAACACGAAGGCTCGGTGCTGGAAGCGCGGCGCAGCAAACTCGCGCCCCCACCGCTTTACACCGTATTGCTGCTGAACGACGATTTCACCCCGATGGACTTCGTGGTTCATGTGTTGCAGCGTTTTTTTTCGATGAGTCGAGAACAGGCAAAACAGGTTATGCTGAAGGTACACTTGGAAGGACGCGGCGTCTGCGGGATTTATCCGCGTGACGTCGCCGCCACGAAAGTCGAACAGGTATCGGGCTTCGCGCGGGAAAACCAGCATCCGCTGGCATGTATCATGGAGGAAAACTAGGATGATTGCGCAGGAACTTGAAGTCAGTCTGCACGAGGCGTTTGTCGAAGCCAGGAAAAAACGCCACGAGTTCATCACCGTCGAACACCTCCTGCTCGCGCTGCTGGACAATCCCTCCGCGGCCGAGGCCTTGCGCGCCTGCGGTGGAAACATCGAGCAACTGCGCCGGGAAATCGCCCGTTTCATCGAGGAACACACGCCGTCGATCCAGGGCCGGGATGATGTCGAGACCCAGCCCACCCTCGGTTTCCAGCGCGTCATCCAGCGCGCCATCCTGCATGTGCAGTCGTCGGGGAAAAAGGAAGTCAACGGGGCCAACGTGCTGGTGGCCATTTTTGGCGAGAAGGACTCTTACGCCGTCTACTATCTGCAAAAGCAGGGGATCACGCGCCTCGACGTGGTCAATTACATCGCGCACGGCAGCACCCCGCGGCAGACCGCGCGCGGCGGGCCGGAAGCCGAAAGCGAAGGCGAGCAGCAAGCGGCTCCGGGTTCGCTGGAAAACTACACGATCAATCTGAACGCGCTGGCGCAGCAGGGAAAGATCGACCCGCTGATCGGCCGGGCCAGCGAGCTGGAGCGCGTCATCCAGACCCTGTGCCGGCGGCGCAAGAACAATCCGCTGCTGGTCGGCGAAGCGGGCGTCGGCAAGACGGCGATCGCCGAAGGGCTGGCCCGGCGGATCGTCGAGCGCGACATCCCCGAGGTGCTGGCCAACGCCAGGGTTTACGCGCTGGACATGGGCGCCCTGCTGGCCGGAACCAAATACCGCGGCGACTTCGAGCAGCGGCTCAAGGCGGTCATCAAACAATTGAGCGAAAACCCCAGCGTGATCCTGTTCATCGATGAAATCCACACGCTGATCGGCGCCGGCTCGGCCTCCGGCGGCACGCTGGACGCCTCCAATCTGCTCAAGCCGGCCTTGTCGAACGGCCAGTTGAAGTGCATCGGCGCCACGACCTACAACGAATTCCGGATCATCTTCGAGAAAGATCACGCGCTGTCCCGCCGTTTCCAGAAGATCGACGTCAGCGAGCCTTCGGTCAACGACACCATCGAGATCCTGAAGGGATTGAAATCGCGCTTCGAATCGCACCATGGCATCAAGTACTCGGCGGCGGCGATCACCTCGGCGGTCGATCTCTCGGTGCGCTTCATCACCGACCGGCACCTCCCGGACAAAGCCATCGACGTCATCGACGAAGCCGGCGCGGCGCAGCGCATCCTGCCGAAATCCAGGCAGAAGAAGATCATCAGCAAGCAGGACATCGAAGAGATCATCGCCAAGATCGCGCGCATTCCGTCCGCCCAGGTGTCGAGCAACGATCGCAACGCGCTGAAAAACCTCGACCGCGACCTCAAGGCCGTCGTCTTTGGGCAGGAACCGGCCATCGACGCGCTGGCCAAAGCCATCCGCATGGCCCGTTCCGGCCTCAGCACGCCGGGTAAACCGATCGGCTGCTTCCTGTTTTCCGGGCCGACCGGCGTCGGCAAGACCGAAGTGGCCCGGCAGCTTGCCTACTGCCTGGGCGTGGAGCTGCTGCGCTTCGACATGTCGGAATACCTCGAACGGCACGCCGTCTCGCGCCTGATCGGCGCGCCTCCCGGCTACGTCGGATTCGACCAGGGCGGCCAGTTGACCGAGGCGGTCACCAAAAAGCCTTACTGCGTCCTGCTGCTCGACGAGATCGAAAAAGCGCACCCCGACATCTACAACGTGCTGCTGCAGGTCATGGACCACGGCACATTGACCGACAACAACGGGCGCAAGGCGGATTTCCGCAACGTGGTCATCATCATGACCACCAACGCCGGCCAGGAAGCGCTCCAGAAATCGACGATGGGCTTCACCGGCAAGCGCGAAGCGGGCGACGAGATGGGAGAAATCAAGCGCCTGTTCACCCCCGAATTCCGCAACCGGCTCGACGCGATCATATCGTTCGGGGCGCTCGACCACGACGTCATCCTGCGCGTCGTCGACAAGTTCCTGATGCAGCTTGAAGAACAGCTCCACGAAAAAAAGGTCGACGCGATCTTCACCGAGCGGCTCAAGGAGCATCTGGCGAGCAAGGGCTTCGACCCGGCGATGGGCGCCCGCCCGATGGCCCGGCTGATCCAGGACACCATCCGCGCGGCGCTCGCCGACGAACTGCTGTTCGGCAGACTGGCCAGCGGCGGCCACGTCACCGTCGATCTGGACGAGGAAGGCAATGTGCGGCTGGTTTTCGCCGAGGAAGCCGAAACCGTCGGTTAGACATCGATGGCCGTTTTGCGCCGACCCGTCGG
>JAISNE010000372.1 GCA_031276375.1 Accumulibacter sp. | reverse complement strand
GAGTTTCAAGATGTTCCGCAAGCTTGGCTGAAACTGCCGAAAACGTGATGGACAGCCTATCCTTGTCATCCCTTCCTTTCAACGGCAAGCAAGGGTGCCCGAAGGGCGGGAGAGGACCGCTGGTTCCACGACGACAAGCGTTTTGGCAAGCGGGGCCGCCGCCCCTCATCCGCCTTCGGCGCCTTCTCCCCAACGGTCATGGCGCTTGCCGCCACCCTGGAAGATGAAATTTGTTTTTATTGATGGAGGGCGGGGGTCCCGCCCGCGCGCCGCCGCCGGAATCGCATCCGGCGCTAGACCGCCACCGGCGCGGCGATGGGCGGGTGGGGGTCGTAGCCTTCCAGCGTGAAATCCTCGAAGCCGAAAGCGAAGAGGTCCTTGATTTCCGGGTTGAGGCGCATCGTCGGCAAGGGCCGCGGCTCGCGGGCGAGCTGCAGGCGCGCCTGGTCGAGGTGGTTGTTGTACAGGTGCGCGTCGCCGAGGCTGTGCACGAAGTCGCCGGGGCGGTAGCCGCAGACTTGCGCGAGCATCAAGGTGAGCAGGGCGTAGGAGGCGATGTTGAACGGCACGCCGAGGAAAATGTCCGCGCTGCGCTGGTAGAGCTGGCACGACAGCGCGCCGCCGGCGACGTGGAACTGGAAGAGCGCGTGGCACGGCGGCAGCGCCATGTTTTCGACATCGGCCGGGTTCCAGGCGCTGACGATGTGACGGCGCGAGTCCGAGTTGTTGCGCAGGCCATCGACGAGTTGCGCGATCTGGTCGATCTCGCGGCCGCCGGGCGCTGGCCAGTGCCGCCATTGATGACCGTAAACCGGCCCGAGCGAGCCGTCGGCGTCGGCCCATTCGTCCCAGATATGCACGCCGTTTTGCTGGAGGGAACGGATGTTGGTCTCTCCCCGCAGGAACCACAGCAGTTCGTGAATGATCGATTTGAGGTGCAGCTTTTTGGTGGTGACCAGCGGAAAGCCGGCGCCAAGGTCGAAGCGCATCTGATGGCCGAAGATCGAGCGGGTGCCGGTTCCGGTGCGGTCGGATTTGTCGACGCCGTGTTCGAGAACATGGCGCATCAGGTCAAGATAAGCTTTCATCCTGGGGGGAACGGTTGCCAAGACAGGCGCGGAGCACGATGCAAAGGTATCCGCTCCGCGTCCGTGCCCGGCGGGCGAAAACGGATTTTACCTCTCGCTGTTTCCGCCGCGAACACAAAAGCCTGGCCGACGACAAGAAGGCACGGTTTTCCGATGGCCGGATGGGGCGCCATGTCGGATTGAAGCGTGATTTGAGGCAACTTGGCATTCACCCAGGTTTTTTCTGCCGCTGGAGGGCCAGCACTTCGTTGAGGAGCAGCGCCGCGATGACCAGGCAGCCTCCGGTCAGCGTGGCCGGGGAGGGCCGTTCGGACGCGCCCAGCCACGCCCAGGCGACGCCGAACAGGACTTCGAGCAAGCCGATCAGCGCGATTTCGGCGGCCGGGAGTTCTCGCGACAGGCGGACCACCAGCACGCAGGGAATCGCCAGTTGAACCACGCCCAGCAGAGCCATCAGCGAGATGTCGTGGGAGGATGCCTGGAGCGGCCAGGCGAGGGGCAGCGTGACGAAGGCCGAGATCAATGCGCCGATGAGAATCGCCGGCAGCATGTCGGGCGATTTTGCTCCGTCGCCGGAACGGGCGCCGGCGATCGATTGCAGCAGCGTGTAATTGATCGCCGATGAGAACGGCACGATGAAGGCCACCAGCGAGCCGGTCAGCGATACGCCGGCAACGGCCTCCTGGCCGAACATCCAGCCGATGCCGGCGCTGCCCAGGGCGATCGCCGCCCAGGTACGGGCGGGCAGCCGGTGGCGGAGAAACAGCCGGGCGAAAAGCGCGGTGATCAGCGGCCCGACGGCCAGCGTGACCAGGACGTTGGCTACCGTGGTCAGCGTCAGGGCGATCATGAAGGAAGTGAACATCGATGCCCAGCACAGGCTCGATACCCATACCGGCCAGCGGGCCGTGACCAGATCGCGCAGGAAGGCCGGGCCGCGCATGACGCCGAGGATCGCGAACAGGGCGATGGCATTGCACGCGCTGCGCCAGAAATTGACCTCGAAAGCGCGCGCGGCCTCGACATGGCGGGTGACGACTCCGGCGATGCTCCACATCAGGGTGACCAGGATCATCAGGAAAACGGCGCGGCGATGGGTCAATCGGAGTCGTGCGAGCATGGGTTCAAGTCTGGATGGAATCGGGCGCGACCATTCGGAAACAGTCATAAAATGAGCTTGGCGCGTAAACCAAGACAGGCGGGATTGTAATCGACATCAAGCCGAGTTTGGCGTGGCCGTCCCGGTGATCCCTGGGTTGCCGGCCTCATGACCCCGCCGGCGCGGGCGTCGCCGATACGGAGGCGAACCCGTGATCGACGCGCCGCATGGCAACTCGAGCGCCGCGGATCGTTCTGTCTTCCGCCGGACGCCGCCCCAAACCCCGGCGGCGCCTTTCACCTTGTCCTCATTCGAACTTCAAATCGAAGCCCTGCTTCCTTGCGCAGTCCAGCAGCAGGCTGCGTTTTTCATTGGCGACGCGCAACTTCTTGACGACTTGTTCGCTGAAGGAATCGGAATGCCGGCCACTGTCCC
>JAISNE010000344.1 GCA_031276375.1 Accumulibacter sp. | reverse complement strand
CCCGTCACCGCCCGGCGCGTGATCGAGAGCGCCGCGCGCAAGTCCTCGATGGCGATCTGCCCCGGCGCCGAACTGCTCTTGCCCACGGCGAAGGTCGCCGCCGAACCGTAGACCCAGCCCACGATGCGCGAGAGCGAACCCACGCCGCCCATCGACATGCTGATCACCGGAAGGTCCAGCGCCTCGCGCGCGCGGCTCGTCGCCGCCAGGAGTTCGAGCACGTCGCGCTCGCCGGCCGGCATGACCGCCACCTTGGCGACGTCGGCGCCCCGTTTCGCCGCGGCGATGAACTTGCCATCGAGAGTGGCGGCGTCCGGCGTCGCCCGGAAGTCGTGGTAGGACATGATCATGCCGATGCCGTTGGCTTTGGACACGGCGCGCAAGGCTTCGATGTCTTCCGGCGCGTTGGACAACTCGTAGTCGATCAGCTCGACGCACTTTGCTTCGCAGGCGGCCCGGTACATCGCCACCACCGCCGGTTCGTCGATCGCCAGCGGCTGGCCGCCCTCGCTCGCGCAGCGCCGCGTCAGCAGCACCGGCACGCCGCCCGCCGCGGCGCGGATCGCCCGCGCCGTGTCGATCACCGCCGGAATGTCGCCGATCGCCTGGAAAAAGTCGATCCGCCATTCGAGCAGGTCGGGCTGCTTGGGAACGATCGCCGCGACCTCGCCGAGCACCTCGGCGCGGGTCTTGCCGACCAGCGGCGTGATGATGATCGGCGGCGATCCCCCTCCCAGCGTTTTCCCCCGCGCCTCGATCAGTCTGGTTTCCTTCATGTTTCGATGCTCCAATGCCTGGATTGAAATGGATTCTTCCACCGACGTTTTTTTCTTGCCAGAAACGGATCGCATCAGCCCCGTTTTTCCCCGCGGGCGCGCCCGCCGGCCCGTGATTATTGCCCAGAACCCGCCGGATTGCCAGCTTATACGGCAGGCTGCCTGGCCCATGAATCATCCTTTCGTTCGGCCTGGGCAGGAAGCTTCCCAAGCGTGTTTCCGGGGCACACGCTTCAGAATCCTCTTGACAAACAGACGGAAATGCATCGTAATGATAATCATTGTATTTTCATCTGACTTCAGCGGTTCCTTGAGTTGAGCTCCGCGCACAATCATCGACATCCCCTGAAACGAAACAGACCACGAGACGGATTTATCCTGGAGAAAACGCCCATGAACGATTGCTCTCCGCTCACCCGCGCATCTTCCCGGAACATGTGCGGCGCGCTGGCTTACCTGGCGATGCACATGGAGAATGCCTGCCCCCGCAGCGCCTGCCTTGCCGCGCTTTTGCTGAACCGCGTCGCCAGCGATTCGGACAACGACGCGCAGTTGCGCCTTCAGGCGCAGGTTCTGGCCGACCTCATTGAAGGCTGCGGCGGTCCTTATGTTCCCTATGCGCGCGACGCCGGATGCGTCCAGCGAGGTTTCGCGGCGCGGACCAAGCCGGGGGTTTGCCCGCCCGTTCCGGCGCCATTGCCCCTCCCGCCAAGCCAACATACCCGAGCCACCGAGAATACATGGAAGCCATGATCCCTCCGCTGCACCTCGCCGCCATCGTTGCGCTGCTCTCCTCTTCCGCCCTGCGCGGCGCCACCGCCAGCAAGAGCGTGGCGTTGCGCATGCATCTCGACACCCTGTTGCGGCAGGATGGCACGCTCGATCCGATTCTCAGGCAAACCCTGGAAAAAACGCTCATCGAATGGAAGCTGTCCGCGCCCATTCATTGCGACCCGAACCGGGACACCCCGCCCTCGCGCGCCGCCACGCCCGTACTGCACTGATCCACCCCTCTACGCCACTCACCTGGAGAAATCATGTCACGCTACACCGGACCGCGGCGCAAGATCATGCGCGCCCTGGGCATCGACCTGCCCGGTTTGTCCCGCCTCGGCATCGAAGGAAACTTCAACCCGCCGGGGCAGCACGGCTATCAGAAAACCAATCGCAAGAAGTCCGAATTCGGCCTGCAACTGATGGAGAAGCAAAAGCTGCGCTTCAACTACGGCGTATCCGAAAGCCAGTTGCGGCGTATCGTCGAGGAAGCCAAGCGCGGAAAAGGAGCCACCGGCGACCGCATCGTCGAGCTGCTCGAACGGCGTCTCGACAACCTCGTTTTCCGCACCGGTTTCGCCCCGACGATTCCGGCGGCGCGGCAAATGGTCGCCCACGGGCACATCCAGCTCAACGGACGGCGCGTGACCATCCCGTCGATCCGGTTGCGCGCCGGCGACAAATTCGGCCCGACCGAAAAAGGCAGAAAGCACGAGCTCCTGCAAGCCACGCTCAAAAGCCCAGCGCTCGAACGCCCCGACTGGATCGGCCTGGACGGCCCGTCGGCGGACGCCTGCCTGACACACCTGCCGATGGGCGCCGACGCCGCGCCGTTCCCGCTCGACATCCAGCGCGTCGTCGAATACTACGCTACCCGGATCTGAGCGCGGGCCGGACAGATGTTCCAGGACAGCCCGATCATCAGCGTGCTGATCGCCGGAATAATCCTGTTCCTGGCGCTGCAATTCGGTTGAGCCGCGCCGATTCCGGGGCAATCGCATGAACTGTGTCGCAGGTGCGCGCCTTCCAGCCGTCACGCGCTTGCCGCGCCCGCTTCAAATCGCCTTCCGGCCATGGAAAATGGCTGAAAAACAAATCGGGAAAAACGCTTGCTTTTACTATTGATTATTATTATCATTTGATCGTCACGAAGGAGCAAACAAGGTGGAAACACCAGAGCACACAAGCGCAGCGAAAGCCGGCGCCCCGGTTTCATCGAAACCGGCCGAGCCATGTCTTGAAGCGCTCAAGCACAGTGGCTTCGCGGGCATGCGGACAGAAATGCGCATATTTCGGCGCGGGCAAAAGGAAGACAGCGCTGGCGACGCTGGCGGCAAGGCCATCGCCGACGGCGCGGGCGGTACCAGGGACGATGAATCTGGCGAACTCGACGACGTTCGCCCAAGCAAATCGGGCATTTGTCCGATCGATTCCGCCGGGCTCCCAATCCCCCGGCGGATTCCGGCGGGGCGCTCCGCAAGGGCGTCCCGCCCCTCACCCTTCCCGAACCCGGCCTTTTTCACGAACGATCGCAGCCGCGCGCGGCCAAGCCGCCAAACTGACCCGATGCCCGATCCTTTCGAGATTTCTCCTCAACCGCATGAAAGCCGGGGCGCCCGCTTCACCGTCCCGCCGGGCGCCAGCGCGCTCGATCCGCGACGACGCGCGCGGTTGCGCGCGGTGATCCGTACCGCGCAAGGCGCCGAGGCTCGACTGTTGGTCAACGATAAGGACGCGGCGACCCCGATGGACAAAGGATTGATCGACCTCGGCGAGCCGGGCGCCTTCCAGTCCGAAATTCAGGCCGGCACGGTCTCCCTGTCGGGATCCATCCAGCCGCAAAGCGCGAAAGTGGCGCCGCGATGATGCTGCGCCGCTACCTGCGGATTTTCGGCCGAGTCCTGCTGATCGCCCTGCTGCTGCTCTGGATCGGCTCGACCTTCGCCACTCCAGCCGCCCGTTCCACCGTGACGGCCCTCAAAACACAACACGCCATTTTAAAGGGCAACCCACCCGGCGACATGACGCCCACCCAGGCACGCCTCGACGAAGCCGCGCGGCGACCGGCCCAAGCCGGCCAAACCAACATCGCGGTCACTGGTCAAGTCTCCAAACGGATCGTTCCACCGTACCTGCGCGATTTCGACAGACTACCGCGGTAAAACCGACTCCGGTTTGAAAGATCGCCCGCAAGAAAGGCGCGGCGCTTGAATCCTTTTGTTTCCCTTCTCCTTTCGGGGGAGAAGGCGCCGAAGGCGGATGAGGGGCGGCGGTTCAGCTTGCCCGAACGTTCATGGTCATGGGACCGCCGGCCCTCTCCCGCCCTGTCGGGCACCTTCCCCCACAAGTGGGCGAGGGGATATGTTTCCCCTGATCCCCGACTCCCGACTCCTGATCCCCGACTCCCGACTCCCGACTCCCGACTCCCGACTCCTGATCCCCGATTCCTGATCCCCGACTCCCGACTCACCCTGACTCGTTTTATCCGCTGGAACTCAATACCGGCAGCGAGCCGGAGAGTTTTTTCAGCGCGGCGCGGGCGTTTCGGTAATCGGGGAAGTATTGGCCGACGATCGCCCAGAAGCGGGCGCCGTGGTTCATTTCCGCGAGGTGCGCCA
>JAISNE010000342.1 GCA_031276375.1 Accumulibacter sp. | reverse complement strand
ACCGTCACCGGATTCGGTTTGTCGATATCGATGCCGTACTTGACGATGGCCTCGGCGACCTTGCCGCGCTCGATGGCGCCGTCGTCGGCGAGCGCCTTCAGGGCGGCCAGCGCGATCCAGCGCCGGTCGACCTCGAAGAAGTGGCGCAGCGCGGCGCGGGTGTCGGAACGCCCGTAGCCGTCGGTGCCCAGGGTGACGTAGCGCCGGTCGATGAACGGGCGAATCTGCTCGGCGTACAGGCGCACGTAGTCGCTGGCGGCGACGACCGGCCCCGGCGTCGTTCCGGCCAGGCAGCGCTCGACATGGCTCCGTTTCGGCGCTTCCAGCGGATGCAGCATGTTCCAGCGCGCGGCGTCCTGGCCTTCGCGGGCCAGCTCGTTGAAGCTCGGGCAACTCCACAGGTCGGACTCGACGCCCCAGTCGTTCCTGAGCAGGTCGGCGGCGGCGATGACCTCGCGGAAGATGGCGCCCGAGCCGAGCAGTTGCGCGCGCGGCCCGTTCGTCCCGGCGCCCTGGCGGAAGAGATACATGCCCTTGACGATGTCCTGTTCGGCGCCCGCGGGCATCTCGGGGTGCTCGTGGTTCTCGTTCATCACCGTCAGGTAGTAATAAACGTCGTCCTGCTCGACGAACATGCGGCGCAGACCTTCGTGCATGATGACCGCGATTTCGTAGGCGAAGGCCGGGTCGTAGCTGACGCAACCGGGGATCAGGCCGGAGAGGATCGGCGAGTGGCCGTCCTCGTGCTGCAAGCCCTCGCCGTTCAGCGTGGTGCGCCCGGCCGTGCCGCCGATGAGGAAGCCGCGCGCGCGCTGGTCGCCCGCCGCCCAGCAGAGGTCCATGACGCGCTGAAAGCCGAACATCGAGTAGCAGATGTAGAACGGAATCATCTGCACGCCATGCACCGAATAGGATGTCGCGGCGGCGATCCAGTCGCTCATCGCGCCCGCCTCGTTGATGCCTTCCTGCAGGACCTGGCCGGTCTTCGACTCCTTGTAGAACATCAGTTGATCGTGGTCTTCCGGCACGTACTTCTGGCCCTGCTGGCTCCAGATGCCGATCTGGCGGAACAGCCCCTCCATGCCGAAGGTGCGCGATTCGTCCGGAACGATCGGCGCCACGTGGCGGCCGATGTTCTTGTCCTTCAACATGATGTTGAGCGCGCGCACGATGGACATCGTGGTCGAGATTTCGCGCCCCTCGCCGGACGCCTTCAGCAGCGGCTCGAAGGCTTCGAGCGGCGGAATCTCCAGCGCGGCCGCGGCGCGGCGGCGTTGCGGCAGGTTGCCGCCCAGCGCGGCGCGGCGCGCGCGCATGTAATCGAGTTCCTCCGACCCTTCGGCGAACTTGAGATAGGGCAGCGAATCGAGCTCCTCATCCGCGATCGGCAGCTTGAAACGGTCGCGGAAACCGATCAGCGCGTCGTGATCGAGTTTCTTCTGCTGGTGCGAGATGTTCATCGCCTCGCCGGCCTCGCCCATGCCGTAACCCTTGATCGTCTTGGCCAGGATCACCGTCGGCTGGTCCCGATGCCCGGCGGCGGCCTTGAAGGCGCTGTAGATCTTGAAGATGTCATGGCCGCCGCGGTTCAACTGCCAGACGTCGGCGTCGGTCCAGTCGGCCACCAGTTCCTTCAATTCCGGCGTGTTGAAGAACGCCTCGCGCACATAGGCGCCGTTCTTCGCCTTCATGGTCTGGTAGTCGCCGTCGACCAGTTCCATCATGCGCTTTCTCATCAGGCCCTTCTTGTCGCGCTCGAAAAGCACGTCCCAGTGCCGGCCCCAGATCAGCTTGATGACGTTCCAGCCCGCGCCGCGGAAGGTGCCTTCCAGTTCCTGGATGATCTTGCCGTTGCCGCGCACCGGCCCATCGAGGCGTTGCAGGTTGCAGTTGATGACGAAGATCAGGTTGTCGAGCCGCTCGCGCGCGGCCATGCCGATGGCCCCGAGCGATTCGACCTCGTCGGTCTCGCCGTCGCCGAGGAAGGCCCACACCTTGCGATCCTGCGCGGGGATGATGCCGCGGCTTTCCATGTAGCGCATGAAACGCGCCTGGTAGATCGCCTGGATCGGGCCAAGCCCCATCGACACCGTTGGAAACTGCCAGAAATCCGGCATCAGCCACGGATGCGGATACGACGACAGGCCGCGCCCGCCGGTTTCCTGACGGAAATTGTCCAGTTGCTCCTCGGTAAGCTGGCCGAGCTGGAACGCGCGGGAATAGACGCCCGGAATGGAGTGCCCCTGGAAGAAAACCAGGTCGCCGCCGTGTTTTTCCGACGGGGCGCGCCAGAACCAGTTGAAGCCAACTTCATAGAGCGCCGCCTGCGAGGCGAACGAGGCGATGTGGCCGCCGACATTGGTGTGCTTGTTGGCGCGCACGACCATGACCATGGCGTTCCAGCGAATGAAGTTGCGGATGCGGATTTCCAGGGTGGCGTCGCCGGGATAGATCGGCTGACGCTCGACGGGGATGGTATTGACGTATTCGGTAGTCGCGCTGTACGGGATGTCGATGCCTTCCTCGCGCGCCTCGGCGATCAGCCTTCCGATCAGGAAATGGGCGCGCTCGACGCCCTCGTGCTCGATGACGCCAGCCAGCGCCCCGAGCCATTCCAGGGTTTCCTGCGGGTCCGAATCGTTCTGCGCAAGGGGATAGTGTTGTTCTTGAGGGAATGCCATGACTTGTCTCCAAGTGTCCTGATAAATAGCTTGCAATTTATCCATTGTAAATGAATGCATTGTTCCACGGCTATTCTCTTGTTTTACAAAAAGAATTTCCCGATGAAAAGAAAAAACGCCGAACTTCCGCCCGCGAAACGGAAAGGAAAGTCCGGTCATCCGCTTTTCCTTCCCCCGGTTCCGGGGATCGCCCAACCCGATGCCACGAACCCTTGGCCCGGATATCTTCACGCAACAGCGTTCACGCGGCGGCGCGGAAGCGATGACTCATACCAAGTTGCCATCATTATGTCGTTAATATCCGGGTTCGATGAGTCAGTGATACCAGGTTGCGGTCAATAGGCCGTTGACACTCAAGTCTGACATGTCAAGATTTCGGTCATTTTTGGCCTATCACGATGGTTTGACTACAACTTGGTATCATCGTGCCGTCTTGTCCGCCTCCACTTTCAGGAACCCCCGCGGTCTGCCCGGTCGATGGCGGCGAACAAATAGCCCCACTTCGCCCCGCCGTACCGGCGCCCGCGACGATCCATGCCGGAGCGCGATACTTCCGGACAGAGAAGCCCTTTTGCCACCGCCACCGAGCCGCCGAGCGACAACAGCAAGGCCGGCGCGGATATGGCAACTCCATTTGATATTATCCAAATTGCAAAACGACGATATGACGCCATTTCATACCAAGTTGCGGCCAAACCATCGTGATACGCCAAAAAATGACCGAAATCCCGATACATCAGACTTGCGTGGCAACGGCCTGTTGAGCGCAACTTGGCATCAGAACCGGTAATTCGCCTCAAAGCTTCCGGTCACGCCTTCGCTCTTGCCGGCATGGCCCTGCACGCCGACATCGAGCGGAGGGGCGGGTTTGACACCAAGTTGCGCTCAACAGGCCGTCAATACTCAAGTCCGACGTGTCAAACTTTCGGTCATTCCTGGCGCATCACGATGGCTTGACCGCGCCGTAAGGTAGGGGGAGCTTCCAGCTCCCCACGGGCGCGGCAAGCGCCCGTTCAAACAAGGGGGAGCAGGATGCTCCCCCTACCTTGGGCCGCGCTCCGCAAAAAA
>JAISNE010000338.1 GCA_031276375.1 Accumulibacter sp. | reverse complement strand
TGGAACCGGAAGTGCAATCAACGATGAGGTTGCCGTCGCCGTCCAGGCAAGCGGTGTTTCCACTCACGCCGCTGTAGTTATCCTCGCTTTTAATGTCAACGATAACGCTATCCGCCATGACCGGCATGGAGAGCGCGAGGGCCGCGAGCGCCAAAATCCCCCCCCCCCCCGAATGCTCAGGAAGTTCTTGAGGAGAGAAAAGTTAGAAGTGCACATGGTGTGTCCTTCCGGAAAGGGTAAAAAAACTCGAAGGAGAGCGGACTCGATTATGAATTGTTTTCAAACGCCTGACTAGGGGTCTGGATGGAAAACCCGAAGTAAAACCATCGCGCGCGCCAAAAATGACCGGAATTCTGGCGCGTCAGGGCTTGAATATCGACGGCCTGTCGAGCGCGATCTGGCATGAATCCCTTTTTGTTTCCCTTCTCCCCTCGGGGAAAAAAGGCGCCGAAGTTCGCGCCGGCGCTGTTGCGCCGGGATGAGACTTACCCAAAGCGCAGCCTGCGCTTCCGGCGAAAAACCGTTGTCCGTCTCCCGCGATATCGCGCTTCCTTGCTCGGGTTCGTCCAGAGAAGCCAAATGCGATTGCCCTGTCCGCCGGGACATTATCTCAACACGACGCCCGCGCGTCGGTATACTTGAGACTTTTCCCGACCCGCCGCCTCGATCAACTGTTTATTCCCGGAGCCGTCATGGAGTCTTTGAGCTTTCTTCTTCCGCAGTCCGAAATTCCGACCCATTGGTACAACGTGATGGCCGATCTGCCCAGTCCGCCGCTGCCGCCGCTCGGCCCGGACGGGAAGCCGGTGACGCCGGAACGGATGAGCGCCATTTTCCCGATGGCGATCCTCGAACAGGAAATGAGCGGCGAACGCTGGATTCCGATTCCGCGGGAAGTGCGTGAAATCTATCGTCTGTGGCGGCCGTCGCCGCTGGTCCGCGCCGCGCGCCTGGAGGCGGCGCTGGGCACGCCGGCGAAGATCTATTACAAGTACGAAGGCGTCTCGCCCGCCGGTTCGCACAAGCCCAATACCGCCGTGCCGCAGGCGTACTACAACCGGCAGGCCGGCATCCGGCGCATCGCCACCGAGACCGGCGCCGGCCAGTGGGGCTGTTCGCTGGCGCTGGCGGGGCAAATGTTCGGCGTCGATGTGCGCGTTTTCATGGTCAAGGTCAGTTATGAGCAGAAGCCCTACCGGCGGTCGATGATGCGCACCTGGGGCGCCGAGGTCTTCGCCAGCCCGTCGGAGTTGACGCAGACGGGCCGCGACGCGCTGGCCCGCGATGCGGAGCATCCGGGGTCGCTCGGCCTGGCCATCTCGGAAGCCGTCGAGGAAGCCGCGTCGCGCGCCGACACCAATTATGCGCTCGGCTCGGTGCTCAACCACGTCATCCTGCACCAGACGATCATCGGCCAGGAGGCGAAGAAGCAGTTCGAGCTGGCCGGAGACTGGCCCGATGTCGTTTTCGGGCCGTGCGGCGGCGGATCGTCGTTCGGCGGCATCGCCTTTCCCTTTTTCGCCGACAACGCCGCCGGGGGGCGCGAGGGCAAAATGGTGCGCCTGGTGGCGGTCGAGCCGACCTCGTGCCCGTCGCTGACCCGGGGCGAGTATGCCTACGACTTCGGCGATTCCTCCGGATTCACGCCGATGATGAAGATGTTCACGCTGGGGCACGATTTCACGCCTCCCGGCATTCACGCCGGGGGTTTACGCTACCACGGCGCTTCGCCGCTCGTCTCGCAGCTTTATCACGAGGGATTGATCGAAGCGGTGGCCGTGCCGCAACTGGCCACCTTCGAGGCCGGCGTGACCTTCGCCCGCGCCGAGGGCGTGGTGCCCGCGCCGGAATCCTGCCACGCGATCCGCGCCACCATCGACGAAGCCTTGCGCTGCAAGCAAACCGGCGAGGCGCTGACGCTGCTGTTCAACCTGACCGGGCACGGGCATTTCGACATGGCCGCCTACGACCGCTATCTCGCGGGCGAGCTCGAGGATTTCGAGTATCCGCGCGAATCCATCCGCGAATCCTTGCGGCATCTTCCCGGTTTTGCTTGAGGCGGAGCGTTTCCGATGCCGATGCGTATCCTGGTCTTCGTGCTGGTCTTCGCCAACCTGCTTTTTTTCGCCTGGGCCCGCGGCTATCTGGGCAGCGGCGAACCCGAGGCGTTGCGGGCCGGCGATCAGTTGCGGGCCGACCAGATGCGCATCGTGTCGAACGACAAGCCGCCTCCGGAAACGCGCGCGCGCGCGGAGAACGCCGCCGCGCCGGAGGTCGAAGCGCCGGCGCCCGCCGCGCCGCGCGCGGAAGTCTGTCTCGTGTTGAGCGAAGTGCCGCAGAACGAAGCGGACGCCGTCACGCGGCTGTTCGCGGAAAAACTGCCGGCGTTCCGGCTGTCGCGCGCGGCCATGCCGGGAAATTCCAACTACTGGGTGTACATTCCCCCGCTCAAGACGAGGCGCGATGCCGAGAACAAAGTGGCGGAACTGAAAAGGCTTGGCGTCAAGGAATACTACATCATGCCGGAAGGCGCGGACGGCTTCGCCATTTCGCTCGGGGTTTTCTCCACCAGGGAGCGGGCCGAATCGACGCTCGCCGCGCTGCGCGAAAGAGGAGTTCGCTCGTCCCGGCTGGCCGAACGCATCCGCGGCTCGGGTCTCGCGCAGATCGAGTTCGCCGGCCCCGCCGCGCAGGCCGGGGAAGCGCGTCAGGCGCTCGTCCAGGCGCTGCCCCAGGCCAAGCTCGGCGCGTGCGGCCACGGCGCGGCGCCATGAGCCTGATCGTCGGACTGACCGGCGGCATCGGCAGCGGCAAGACCACGGTGGCCGGCCTGTTCGCCGAACTGGGCGCGGCGATCGTCGACACCGACGCGATCGCGCACGAACTGACGTCGGCGCGGGGCGCCGCCATGCCGGCGATCGTCGGCGCGTTCGGCGGCGCGGTATTGCGCGAGGATGGCAGCCTCGATCGCGCGCGCATGCGGCGTCTCTGTTTCTCCGATCCGGCCGCGCGCAAAAGCCTGGAGGCCATCCTGCATCCGCTGATCCGCGGCGAAAGCGTGGCGCGCTGCCGGCGCGCGGATTACGCGCCTTACGTGCTGCTCGTCGTTCCGCTGCTGATCGAATCCGGCGCGTACCGCGAACACGTCGGCCGGATTCTCCTGGTCGATTGCGACGAAGCGCGGCAGATCGCGCGCGTCATGGCGCGCAGCGCGCTGAGCGAACAAGAGGTGCGCGAGATCATCGCCGCGCAGGCCAGCCGGGCGGAACGCCTGGCCGCCGCGGACGACGTCCTGTCCAATACCGGCGCGCCCGGCGAACTGCCAATGGGCGTCCTGGCCCTGCATCGGCGTTATCTCGAACTGGCCCGGCGGGCGAACGATCCGGGGCCTGCCTGAATGACCGTGATGTGACGCCGCGCCGTGCGCTTTTCCCGATAAACCATTGAGATTTGTTCGTAAAAGCTTCAAAATATTCAGAATTTCACCCTGATTACCTCCCGGCGGCAATGTGATTACCTACGAATATCCTTTCAACGAGCGCATCAGGGCATTGCTGCGTCTGGAGGATTTGTTCGAGAAGGCCAGCTATTTCATCGCGCGGGAAGGAGAACGCGAACACCACGTGGTGCTGCTGTCGCTGTTCGAGATACTCGAAGTGGCCGGCCGGGCCGACCTGAAAATGGATCTGATTCAGGAACTCGAGCGCCAGCGGCAGTCGCTCCTGACCTTCCGCAATCATCCCGAAATATCGGAAGACGCGCTTTCCGGAGCGCTCGACGAAATCGCGCAGGCCTCCGCCGCGCTCCTGGCCATGACCGGAAAGATCGGCCAATACCTGCGCGAGAACGAATGGCTGATGGCGATCAAGAGCCGGGCCGTCATTCCCGGCGGCGTTTGTGAGTTCGACCTGCCGTCATATCACTACTGGCAGCATCAGGAAGTCGGCGTCCGCCGGCAGGCGCTGCAAGAGTGGCTGCAACCGCTGACGCCGCTGCGCGACGGTCTGTTGATCGTGCTGCGCCTGCTGCGCGCCAGCGGCACGCCGGAACACCAGTTGGCCAGCGGCGGTTTTTTCCAGTTGATGCTCGGCGGCGGCGGCGTCGTATCGCAAATGGCGCGCATCTCGCTCGACAAGCAACTGCCGTTCGTTCCGGAAATCAGCGCCAACAAATACGCGCTGAATATCCGTTTCATCCGCCAGGACAGCGGATCGCGCCAGCGCCAGACAGACAACGCGGTGGATGTGCCGTTCGACATCGTGTTCTGCAATCTGTAGCCCCGTTTCCGGATATCCCCACCCAGGTCATTGACAATGGCGGCAAAGGAAACCCTGGTCCGCTGTCCCCGTTGCGGAGCCGAAACACCGTGGAATCCGGAAAACAAATACCGGCCCTTCTGTTCCGAACGCTGCAAGCTGATCGATCTCGGCGCCTGGGCGTCCGAAGCCTACCGCGTGCCGACGCGGGAAGAAGCGATCGAGCCGCCGGGCGAACA
>JAISNE010000275.1 GCA_031276375.1 Accumulibacter sp. | reverse complement strand
TTGCTGCTCGGCCTGGTGGGCGGCGCCTTTATCGCCTCGCTGGCCGGCGCGCAATTCGTTTTTCGCCGGCCGGGCTGGCGTGACGCCGCGCGTGGCCTGGGCGGCGGAATCCTGTTGGGATGGGGCGCCATGACCGGCCTGGGCTGCACCATTGGCACGCTGCTCTCGGGAACGCAGGCGGGAGCACTGTCCGGATGGGTCTTTGGAACGGCGATGCTGGTCTCCCTGTGGGGCGGACTGAGAATAAAATCATCCTTGGGGCGAAATTTCGCTTTCGCCCGGAACGGGGGCGATATCTCAAAATGAGGTTTCCAGTCATTCAACGCCCCGGTTTAGATGAATATGTCACCTTCCGCGAGGACGGCTGTCGGGTTCGCAAGGGACATGCCCCGCGGAACTTCTCCGCCTTCTCGCAAATTCGCGCTGGCGCTGTTGCGTCGGGATGAGACTTATCCCAAACGCAGCCTTTGCTCCAGGAGAAAAACCGCTGACCGTAACCCGCGCTATCGCGCTTCCCTGCTCGGGATCGTCCAGAAAAGCTAAATGCGATTGCCCTGATTTGGATATTTGCAGTTATAATCCCTCCCCTTTTTCTGGATTCGGAAGATATCCCATGGTAGTCATTCGTCTTGCTCGTGGCGGCGCGAAAAAACGTCCGTTCTACAGCGTGGTCGTGGCCGATTCGCGTACCCGTCGTGACGGGCGGTTCATCGAACGCATCGGTTTTTACAATCCCATCGCTTCGGCCAATGAGGAAGGTCTGCGGGTTGCGCTTGACCGGTTGAGCTACTGGCAGCAGCAGGGCGCCAGGCTGTCGCCGACGGTGACGCGGCTGGTCAAGCAGTCCGCCAAGGCCACGGTTGCGGCTACGGCCGCGGCCTGATCTGTTGGCCGGGGAGGGAGTCGGCGCACAATCCGGCGCAGTGCCGCCTGTCGGCATTGTCGTGCTCGGCAAGGTTGTCGATTCCTGTGGTTTGCGCGGCGCGGTGAGAGTGCGTCCGTTTGCCGACGATCCGGAATCCTGGGGGGCGATGCCGCGCTGGTGGCTCGGCGGTGAGGGCGATGCGCCGGAAGCGTGGCGTTGTTTGCGCCTGCTCCGATGCCGCAGGCAGTCCGGTTTGCTGATTGCGGCGCTGGAGGGAATCGCCGACCGTGACGCCGCGGAATCGCTGCGGGGTCTGCTGGTTGGCGCGCCGCGCGAGGAGTTGCCGGCGACAAGGAGCGGAGAGTATTACTGGGGCGATCTGCTTGGGCTGGAAGTGGTGAATACCCAGGGGCAAGCGCTTGGACGGGTCGCCGGGCTGATTGCCACGGCCGCCAACGAGGTGTTGCGGGTGGTGGACGAGGCAGGCCGGGAACGTTTGTTGCCTTTCGTGGACACCGTGGCGCGGGACGTGGATTTGCCGGGGCGGCGTATCCTGGTCGACTGGGAAGCGGATTGGTGAGTCTGGCGATGCGCGAAGGACCGGGGCCGTGTTTCGTTGCCGGGGCGGTGACGCTGTTTCCGGAGATGTTCGCGGCGGTGACGCAGTCGGGCGTGACGCGCCGGGCGTTGGAAGACGGGCGCTGGAGCCTGGAGTGTACGAATCCGCGCGACTACGCCACGGATGCCTATCGGAGCGTCGACGATCGTCCGTATGGCGGCGGGCCGGGAATGGTGATGATGCCCGCGCCGCTGGAAATGGCGCTTCAGGCGGCCAGGGAGCGGCAGCTTGCCGCCGGGGCGGCGCGGAGCCGGGTGGTGTATCTGTCGCCGCAGGGCGCGCCGCTGACGCACCGGCGGGTGATGCAAGTGGTGCGCGAGGCGGCGGCGGGAGAAGGGTTGATCCTTTTCTGCGGTCGTTATGAAGGAGTCGACGAGCGCCTGATCGCGCGCTGTGTCGATGAAGAGATTTCGCTGGGGGATTTCGTGCTCTCGGGCGGTGAAATTCCGGCGATGGCTTTGCTGGATGCCGTCGTCAGACAGTTGCCGGGCGTGCTGAACGACGCCGAGTCGGCAACGCAGGATTCGTTTGTCGCGGGCTTGCTGGATTGTCCGCACTATACGCGGCCGGAGGATTACGAAGGCTCGCGGGTGCCCGAAGTGTTGTTGTCCGGGCATCACGAAGCAATCCGCCGTTGGCGTCTGCAACAGGCGCTGGGGCGAACGTGGCGGCGGCGGCCGGATTTGTTGGCGGCGCGTCCGCTGTCGAAAGAGGAAACGCAACTCCTGCGGCAGTATCAGGAGCAATGCGGTCAGGAAAATTTGAAAGGAGTCCCAGAATGAATCTGATAGAGCAACTCGAACAAGAAGAAATCGCCCGTTTGGGCAAGACCGTCCCGGAGTTCGCCCCCGGCGACACGGTGGTCGTCCAGGTCAAGGTCAAGGAAGGCACGCGCGAGCGTCTCCAGGCCTACGAAGGCGTGGTCATCGCCAAGCGCAACCGCGGCCTCAACTCAAGCTTCATCGTGCGCAAGATTTCCTCCGGCGAAGGGGTCGAACGGACGTTCCAGACCTATTCCCCGCTGGTCGCCT
>JAISNE010000273.1 GCA_031276375.1 Accumulibacter sp. | reverse complement strand
ACAGCGATCAGACCATCGCCGACGGTTTCGCCGACGTTTCGGTGATGTTCGTCGACATCGTCAATTTCACGCGCCTCGCCGAGGGAATGAGTCCGCAACAGGTGTTCGCCATGCTCAATTGCGTGTTCTCGTCGTTCGATGAACTGGCCGAGAAATTCGGGCTGGAGAAAATCAAGACGATCGGCGACGCCTACATGGTGGCCGGGGGACTGAACGACCTGAACGAGGATTTCACCGCGGCGCTCGCCGATCTGGCGCTGGCCATGCGCGAACTGCTGCGCCGCGATTTCCAGGTCGACGCGCCGCGCCTGGAAGTACGCATCGGCATCGGCAGCGGCCCGGTCGTCGCCGGGGTGGTCGGCAAAAAGAAATTCATCTACGACTTGTGGGGCGATACGGTGAATCTGGCCAGCCGCATCACCAGCGAAGGCTTTCCCGGCTCCATCCTGGTCGACCGGACGACCTACGGCAAACTGTGCCCGTGCTTCGATTTCGAGATGCCGCGCACCCTGTACCTCAAGGGCAAGGGCGACACCATCGTCTATCGCCTCGTCGGCAGAAAGGCGCCCGCCGGTTCCTGAAAAGACTCCGGACAGGCCCCGGAACACCCGCGCGCGTCACGCCAGGTTGCCGTCAAACCATTCAGAAAACCCAAGCGCCGCATGGATTGCCGCGTCGCGCGAGCAGAGATTCCCGGCGGCTTCGTCGCTACGCTCCTCGCAATGACGGCGTTGTCAAACCATCGTGATACACCAAAAATGACCGAAATCCCGACACGTCAAACTTGAGTATCAACGGCCTATCGAGCGCAACTTGGTATGAATGCGTCCTCTCGTCATCTGATCGATGCGTTGGAGCATTCCACCTGAATCGTTGGCCGGGGATGGAACCTGGCTCCGGGCTTGTGCTTTCCGCCGGTTTCCATCCCCGGCATAAAAGCGGACAAGTCCAAAAGTTCGTAACACAACAATTGCTTTGAAGTTGACCGCCGAACAGGCGCGATTTTATAATCTCGTCCCTTGCGCGGTGATGTAGCTCAGTTGGTTAGAGCGATGGATTCATAACCCATAGGTCGGCAGTTCAATTCTGCCCATCACCACCAGCCAATTTTCCAAAGCCGTCCGGAATAGCCAGGGAAACCCATGAATATGGGGTTTCCTTGGCTGCAAGAAATGGACGCGCTGGCCCGATGCGCGCGAGTATTGATATCTCTGTTCGGGTTTACGGCCGGGTTGGCCTTGGGCGACGGGCGGCGTTGTTTTCGGCTTCCGCTTTTCATCCGGAGAACAAGGCCGTCATGCCGCGCGCACCGGGCGCCGCCGCTGTTTATTTCCGCCATGTGCGCGACGAACGACGCTGGAACCGCCCCAAGGCGCGGGATGGGGGCATGGCGGATTTTCAGGGCGGCGTGAAACAAATCCTTACAATTCCGGTTGACTTCAAAAACCCCTGGTAACAACTTGGGCGCAGAATGTACTCATCGTCTCGGGCACGGCGTTTCCCGCGCTTTTTTCGGACAGGTCGCCGAAGCCGGAGGCGAAGAACAGGAGATGGCGTGGCAAGCAAAAAATCAGCGAATGGCCTTCATGCCCGGCGCGGTACGCGAACGAGGAAGGAGCATCCCCTCTCGCCCAATCTCCCCTGCGGAGGTCGTTGGCGATTACCGCCTCTTTTCCTCCGGGAGAGAGGCAAGGGCAAGGACGGGCGCGGTTTCGAAGCGGAGCCGGTTTTGCGATGAATTTTGGCAAACGGATGATTGGCGGCCTCGCCATCGCGCTTTTCACCATGATGTCCATACCGGCGGTTGAGGCCGACTCATGGAAAAAAGGCTCTTCCGAACGCGAACAAAACCGGCAGAACGAGTATCAGCCGGGGCGGCGAGGGCCAGGCAACGGGCGAGGACCGCATTACCGGCGGCATGGAGAACGGGACGTGCAGCAACGGCCGCACCGCCTGTCGCCGGAAGAACGTTCCCAGTTGCGCCGCGACATCAAGGATGCCGGCCGGGAAATCTATCCTTCCCGGCACCGTTGAACGTTCCGGCCAAAGGTGCGTCATCGTAAAACCACCGCCGGTTTGAAACCCCGCCCGCAAGAAAGGCGGGATGCGTGAATCTTCTTTTGTTTTCCTTCTTCCCTCGGGAGGGAAGCGCCCGAAAGCCGCAACTTTCCTTCCTTTCTCTCTTTGGGGAAGAAGGCGCCGAAGGCGGATGAGGGCGGCGGTTCAATTTGCCCAAACACTCATGGTCATGGGACGGCTTTGACCCCTTTGTTGGTTTTGGAGAAGGCTGCTACCTTCAGGAAATAGAGGACAGGGCAAGGTGCTGATGGCCTGAAGCGCCTCGCCCTTGTGGGCGATTGACGACTGACTGCTGCGAGGGCTGTCGACATTGTCGCCGTCCGCGCGAACAAGAAGGCGGGCCAGGCCATTGGCGGTAGCTCATGGGGGGGGGAGTTTTGTCGGGAATTTTGCAAAAAGGGGCATGGTCGCAGGCTTCCTCGTCTTCGCGGGTGCGTTCCAGACCTGCCATCGCGTGGCGGGCGAAACTTTCCGGGAATTCGGAAAGCGGTGGTCTTGACCCCCACGTTCAGGCGTCAGCATGTTGTTTCTCCAGATGAACAA
>JAISNE010000267.1 GCA_031276375.1 Accumulibacter sp. | reverse complement strand
TCATTCCGCGCATCGGCCAGCTTGTCGCCAGGGACGAAGCCAGCTACCGCTATCTCGCCGAGTCGATCCGCGTCCATCCGGACCAGGAAACGCTGGATGCCATGCTGGAGCAGGCCGGTTTTGAAGACGTTGACCATTTCAATCTGACGATGGGTGTCGCCGCCTTGCATCGGGGATTCAAATTCTGAGACCGGTTTGCGTTCAACAGGAAGTTGATACTTGTCGCATCCCGCCCCATCGGCGCCAGCGTCGCGGTCGCCAACACGGCGCACCCCAACAAAATCAGGCTGCGCATGCGCCAGGAGCAACTCCGCCAGTCGCTCCATAGCGAAGTCCGGGTTCTTCGCCTCATGTTGTTTCCTGTTTTCCATGCGTTGAAAGGGTCAAAGTCATTTTCAGTTTTTCGAGGACGACACGAAGTATGTCATCGATTCATCGATTCAAAACGCAAATGACTCCGACCCGATTGGATTGACCTGCCTGTCCCGTGTTCCCCTAAACGCTTTCCCCCCGCGATTTCCGTTTCCACGCGCTTTTTTTCCAGTAGGCGTGCCTGAGCCACGCGGCGAGGCCGCGGCCCAGCCAGCGGATGAGGATGTACGCCAGCCAGAGCGTCCAGGCCAGCATGAGCAGGCGGTACACCCAGATGGGCAGGCTGATTGCCTGGACGACGGGCAGGGGACCCGCGCTTTGATCCGCGAACCAGTGCAGGCGGTTCGCGCCGGAACCGTGGCCGGCGATCCCCATGTCGGGCACGCTGAGCAGGCCGGACGAGATGGTCGATACGAGCCTGGTCAGCATCACCGCGGTCAGCGCGACGAGGCCGGCCTGCATGGCGTTGAATTTCCACGCCGGCCAGTCGGCGCATGATTCCGAGCGCGCGCGCCAGTCGATCGCCAGCAGCCAGTGCATGATGATGAGCAGCGTCGTCCAGGAGAAGGTGGAAAAGCCGAGCACGAGCAGGAAGCCTTCCCAGCGGCCGATCGACAGCAGGCCGCCGCGCGTGAGCAGCAAGGCCATGACCAGCGCCGCCGCCAGTTCGCCCCAGTACAGCACCGCGGGGCCGACGGCGGAACCCGTGTCCGGCCCCAGGACGGCCAGCACCCAGCGCTGTTCGCCCATGGCCGTCCACAGATCGATGTTGGCCGCGGGCAGGCCAAGATCGATGGCCGGACTGACCGAGGACAGGCCGATGTCCGCTTGCCGGCGCAGTTCGAGCGCGTAATTCTGCGTGCCCGGCGAGACCGGCAGGCTCAGGCGGTTTTCGCGCGGTTGCAGATTCAGGCGCGTGCCGTCGCGCTTGACATCGAGCACTTCCATCTCCGGCGGCAGGACGACGACATGATCGCCGCCCTGGCTCGCGCGCAGGCTGAATTCGAGCGTGTAGTCGCTGGCGTGCCGCCCGACGCGGCTCGTCAGGCGCGCGCGGTCGATGGCGCGCAGGCGGCCGTCGACCGCGCGCGGCTGGCTCAGGGTCAAGCTCAGTTTTTCGCCGGGCAGGGGATGAAACTCAAGGACGGTCTGCTCCTGTTCCGCGCCGGAAAGCGTCACCGGCACGCCGCTCCACTCAAGATGCCAGGAAGGGCTGACGGCGACGCGCCAGACTTCCGCGCGTTCCGACAAGAGCGGGGCGACGAGTTCGACGCGCTCCGCCGTCTTTTCCCGGTCGAGCCGGGACGTCCAGGCGGCGACGGCGGTGTTCGCGGCGAACACCGCCAGGGCGTGTCCATCCTGCACCTTCACTTCGGGCGTGGTGACGTGCTCGCCGGCCACCAGCGGCACCGGCAGCGTGAACCCGCCTTCGCTCGGCGCGATGCGCGTGACCTGGGTGTGGACGGTCCAGTCCAGGTCGAAATCGAAATCGCGCCGCACCTCCACGAAAGGCGGAAATTGCTGCGCCGCGCCTTCCAGCGCCGTGGACGCGTCCGCGCCGGAGGGCTGATCCGCCCGATCCGCGAGCGAGAAATTCAGCGTCTCACCGAGGAGGCGGTCTTCATGGAGTCCTTCGGCCTGCCAGATGTCGCTGGAGAATTCGAGCCGCGCCGGGCGGATCGGGAAACCGAGGGCGGCGCTCTTGCCGCTGAGCGCGTAGTCGAGCTGGACGTGATGGACGCCGCGCGGCAGGATGACGTAACTCCATTCCCGGAAACGCAGCACCGGGCGGATTTCGCCGTCGACCCGCGCGCCGCGCAGGCTCGCGTCCCCGCCCGGCTCCGGCAGCGCCAGCGCCGAATCCGCCTGGACGTGCGCCGTGAGCACGGCGCGCAAGGCGCGCGCGTCGGCCTCGAGGCGCGCGCCGGGCACGTCGATGCAGTCCGGCGCGCAGGCGGGCGCTTCGAGCAGGCGCTCTTTCAGTTTGTCCAGCAAGGTCTCGGGCGGATACGCCTCGCCGGCGGCGGCCGGCGCGGGAAAGCCGAGCGCGGCGGCCAGCAGAACGGCAAGACAGGCGCCGCCAACGGAGGCCGCGGAGGCGGTGGCGGACCCCGGACGCGAGGCGGCGCGGCCTTTCAGCCAGGCCGAGAGCGGAGCGTCGGTCGGGAAGGCGAGGCGGATCAGCCGCCAGATGAGCCAGGTCAGCAGGCCGACCATCAGCACGCGCAAGAAGCGTGTCAGCCAGGGGGGACTCACCAGCAGGCGCGCTTCTTCCGTTTCGGCGACCGGCCCCGACCAATGCAGGTGATACTGGCGCCCCAAATTCCAGGCCGGTTCGCCGCCGCCGGTCTGGTTCACGGTGGATTGGGCATGGCGCGCCCGAGCGGCGGACGAGCGGGCAAGGGAGGATATCCCGGCGGATTTTCTCAACTGTTTTTCGCCCATCATGAGGTCTTTCTGCACGGAGGGCAGCGGCAAAGCGTTTGGCGCGGCGGCTTCCCTGGCGTCCGCTCCGTCGTCATCGCCATCGTCGCTATCGCCCTCCTCATCCCGCGGAGCTTCCCTGGGCAAGGCGAAGCGTTCGTCGCCGGATTCATAGGCGCCCGGGGCCATACCCGGGGCCATCATCGCCGGAGCGAGCCTCGCCAAGGGGTAGATGCCGGCCTCGTCGCTGGCTTCGAGCTGCGGATAGAGCGCGCAACGGATCTGCGTCGGGATGAAGGAAACCGCCGCGAGCACGAGACACAGCAGCGCGGCGCGCTCCACGCCCAGGAGCAGGCCGCGCATGCGTCCCGCCGGGACGGCCTGGCGCAGCAGCGCCAGGATGACGACGAGCGCGAAGACTTGCGTCACGGCGAAGGATTCCGGCATGGCCAGCGTCAGGAAAAGCGCCGCCGCCAATCCGCCCCTCTTGCCGAACAGCCGCCAGGCGAGCATCGTGAAAAAGGCGGCGAGGAAGATGTTCAGGATCGTCCAGTGCTCCACCCACACGTTGGCCGACACCCGGTCCGCGCCGGGCACGGCGATCAGCCGGTAGCCGTAGGGCAGATGCAGGAGGGTATCGATTTCGTCGAAGGACTGCCGCCAACCGCTGACCGGGATCGGGCCGGACGCGTTCGCCGCCAGCCGCAGGCCGGCGTTGAGCGTGACCCTGGGCCGGCGCCATTCCACGCCGCTCAGGTTCTCGTCGGCCCCCCGCGTCACCAGCAGGTCCCCGCCGGAGAGGCCCGGACGCGGCTCCGCCAGGCT
>JAISNE010000218.1 GCA_031276375.1 Accumulibacter sp. | reverse complement strand
ATACCAAGTTGCGCTCAATAGGCAGTCAATACTCCAGTCTAACGTGTCAAGATTTCAGTCATTTTTTTTCGTATCACGATGGTTTGACTGCAACTTGGTATCATCCGTCGCTACGGAATTCATCCCCTGGTTTATTACCAGCAATGCGAATCGATGGAATCCGCCATCGCCAACCGTCCCCCGCGCCCGTCATTCCCGCGCAGGCGGGAATCCAGTATTCCGCCACCTTTTCTGGATTCTAAGCCTGCGCGGGAATGACGGGTATTTTGACCGCCTCGTCTTAAAAAAAGCGAGGGTGGCGCATGAAAGCATGACCTGATACCAAGTTGCGTTCAATAGAGCATTTCAACAATGATATTGTGCATCAGACTGCCTCTGTTCCCCGCAGAGGTAGATCGACAGGATATTTTCAAAGTTAAACTGCTCTAGGCTGTCAATGCTCCAGTCTGACGTGTCAAGATTTCAGTCATTTTTTCGTATCACGATGGGTTGACTGCAACTTGGTATAAAAAGTCTTGCGAGCAGTTTTCGGAAACCAGTTCCAGAAAGGGGCAATGCGATTGACCTGGCAACATCATTGAGACGCTTATCCCGCCCCCCTTGCAAAAACCTGAACGCAGCAACTCGTTCCCGATAAAAATGTGCATGGCGGGTGGAACTTGCCTCAAAATTGCTGAAGATAGAGATAAATATCCTTCAGTATTTTTTCATCCTTGATGACGGGCATTTTCTTGCTGGTGCCGGCAAGCATGCGCTGCGGGTTCATGTTGTAGTCCACGAAATTTTTTTCCGTCCAGACAAGGCCGGATTTTTGCAGCGCATCGGAAAACTTGAAGTCCTGGGCTTGGGCGGCTTTCTGCCCTGTCACGCCATTGAGCGTCGGGCCTTTGCGGCTGACCGCCTTGTTTCCCACGGCATGGCAAGAGCGGCAGTGCAAGCGGAAGGCTCTTTCTCCCGCCTTGATGATGTCCGCATTCTCCGCGCCAGCGGGGGGCGATGCTGAAAGCGGCGCTTTCGCGGGGGGGGGCTGGTCGGCCGCCCGGCTCGCGGCGCAAAACGACAAACCGACGAGAACGCCGGCCATCAGTGAAGCTCGGACCAGCCGGAGTTTTACGAAACGACGCATGTCCGTTATCTTGAACCCTTGCCGTCCGCGAGTGTTTGCGCCGCTTCCCGAAACACCATCTCCAGGCGCTCGGCGGATCGCGCTCCCTTGTAGCTCTGGCGCAAGACACCATCCGCGCCAATCATGAAACTGGCCGGCGTACCTTCCACCCGATAGCGATCGCGCGTGATGCCCATGGAATCGCGCAGCACCGGAAACGACACTTGCAATGGCCGCGGCGCTTCGCCGATGGGCATGTCGTCCGGGTCGATATTCACGGCCACCACTTCCACCTGGTCTTTGTATCGTTGCCGCAAGGCATCGAGACGTGGCATTTCCGCCAGACAATACCCGCATCCGGTCGACCAGAAATTCAGGTACACCACTTTGCCGCGCCACTGCTCCAGCCGGACCGGCGCGCCCTGTGCGTCGAGCGCGGCCAGGGCCGGCGCCGCTTGTCCGATGACCGCCACTTCATCCTTGCAGGCGCCCAGGGCGAGGGTCAGCACGAGCGACAGCGCCGCGGCGGAAAGACGATGACTTGGCCGGGTTTTCATGGCCTCGCGCTTTCGCTCGCGGCCATCGCGAACGCGCGTGAACCGTTGGTCTGGCGCGCGGTGGCGGAAATCGCCTCCGGCGCATCCACGATACGGCCATGTTGCAGATATACGATGCGTTCGGCGCGATGGCCCAGTACCGGGTTGTGCGTCACCATGACGATGGTGTGTCCCTGCGCGTGGAGTTTCTCGAAAATGTCCAGCACGCGGTTTTCGTTTTCTTCGTCCAGGTTGCCGGTCGGTTCGTCGGCAAAAATGATGGGCGGCCGATTGACCAGCGCGCGAGCAATGCAGACCCGCTGCTGTTCTCCCCCCGAAAGCTGGCTGGGCAGGTGTTCCAGACGATGCTCCATGCCCACCAGTTCCAGCGCCGCGCGGGCGGATGGCTGATCGACCACGCTATGGTAGTGCTGCGCGAGCATGACGTTTTCCAGCGCGTTCAGATAGGGGATCAGGTGGAACTGCTGGAACACCAGGCCAATGTGGCGCGCCCGGAATTCGCGGCGGCCTTCTTCGTCCAGCGTGGCCGCGTTCACTCCGTCGAGCCAGACTTCTCCGCTGCTGGCCGTGTCCAGACAGGTCAGGATGTTCATCAAGGTGGTTTTGCCGGAGCCGGAAGCTCCCATCAGCGCCACGAATTCTCCGCTGCCGACGCGGATGTCGATGCCGTCCAGAGCCGTGACGGAGCCGAACTTTTTACCCACCTGGCGGGTTTCAACAGCAATAGCGTTTGCCATGTCTTTTTTCATTCACCTTTCAATACTGCCGCCGCCTGAATATACATGATGCGCCGCAACGGAACCACGCCAGCGGCCAGCGCCACGGTGACCGAGAGCGCGAATGTGATCGGAATGACGGCCCAGCGCAAACCGATGCTGGATGAGAACACGGTTTGCCCCAATACTTGCGCCAGCAGGAAGCCCAGCAGGCAACCCGCGCAGGTCGCCAGAAAGGCAATCGAAAGCGTTTCCAGCAGCACTTGTCGCACGATGGAGCGGTTGGAAGCGCCAATGGCTTTTTGCAGGGCAAACTCTTTTTTCCGCTCGCTGACGATGGCCATCAGCGAGGTATTCACGCACAGGGTGGATAGCAGCAGGATGACAATGGAGATCAGGCCCATCAGTCCCTGAATCTTGAGCAACACTTCTCCTTCATTGGCCGAGACTTTGCGGATGGGCCGTACCGACCAGTCCGGGTGGGCGGCCTGCAATTTTTCGGCAAAAGCATCCACTTCCCCGGCGCGATTGTTCAGGCTGAAAAAAGCGTGAGAAACCGTGTGCGGCATGTCCAGCCACGTCTGCGCCAGGGGCAGGCTGACAAACAGCAGGCTGTCGCTGGCGTCGCCCGCGTCGATGATGCCCTTGATGCGCAGCGAACGCTTTTCTCCGTCCTTGACCAGAGTCAGCGTGTCGTCCACCTTCAACTCCAGGCGGGCGGCCAATGTTCGGCCGATCATGGCGTTCCGGTCGTCGAAATCCACGCCCACCCGATCGCCTTCCACCTGCCAGTACGGCGCCAGCCGCCCCAACTGGGAAAACTGCGCTCCCACCAGCGCGATGCGTTCCAGTTCGCTGCGCGCGGAACCGTACAGATAAGGACTGCCGGCCTCGATCAATCCCGCGGGCGCCGCCGCCAGCACCGCTTCGAAATCCTTTTCCGGCAGGGTGTGCCCCTTGGCCGGCCCGACATAAAAATTGGCTCCAAAGGTGCGCAGCTCGCTGCTCATTTTGATATTGATGTCGAAATACACCGAGGCCAGCGCATTGACGATGGCGGCGCCGACCATCAGCGCCAGAAACACCACGAGCACCCGCTGGTTGCGCAGCGAGATGGCGCGCAGCAGCATGACGCGGCGCATGTCAGGCGCGGCCATGGAGCACTTCCACCGGATACAGCCGGGCAATGCGCCGGGCCGGGAACCAGGTTCCCGCCACGGCAATGAAGACAGAGATCAAAAGCACGCATGGCGCCACGATCCACGAAAATCGCAGCGGCTCGTCAAACAGTTGCCAGCCGATGACGCGCGCCAGACCCCAACCGGCGAGACAGCCCAGGAGTCCTCCGGCGAGACTGCCGAGGATGGCCTCGGCGTAAAACAGCAGCGAAGCCTGCCAATCGTGCGCGCCCAGCGCCTTCATCAGGCCGATTTCACGCGACCTTTCCATCAGGACGCTGGTCATCAGCGAGGCGATCCCCATCGCCGCCGCCAGTAGCGCGGCGCATGTCGCCATGATCAGCAATGACTGTATTTTTTCGATGATTACGCCTTCCGATGCCGCGACCTGCCAGATGGGCCGGGCGATACTGCCCGAGACCGCCTCTTCCAGCTGGTGGGCAATGGAGGACACGTAGGCGGTGCAATACCAGAGATCGTAAGTTTCGGCATCGAGCGAATCGGGGTCGCGCAGGGCGCGTTTGGACAGATCGTTTTCCGGCACCGTCAGGGCCGAAACGCGCACCGCCTGGATTTTTCCCGGCATGTCCAGCCATTGCTGCGCCAATCGCAGCGGCACGACCAGCGCGTCTTCCTCCTCCCCGCCGGAAGTCAAAAGCCCCGCGATCCTGAGCGGCGCGCCGCCCACCGTCAGTTCCATGCCCGCCCGCCAGCCATGCGCGCGCGCCAGCGCCGAACCCGCCAGTGCTTCGTCCTTTTCGTCATCGGGCCATTCCCCCTGGACATGCCAGAAAGGGCTGATGGTCCTTTGCCCGGTATGGTAATCGTCTTCATCGGGCACCGTCAGGCGTTTGTCGAAAAACGTGCCAACGACCTTCACGGCGAGGCCATCGTCGAGCTTGACTTCGCCGCTCAACAACGGAGCAAAACCCGCGATGTTGTTGCGCCAGAAAATATCCATGATGTTGGGCAGCTCGGACTCATCCAGCGAACTTTGCCCTGCCAGCGGATTGTCTTCGCCGTCGCCGAGCGACGGCAGCGCCGCCTGTTCCGCCGGAAGCATCAGGATATTGGCGCCGTAGGACTTCATCTCGCGCGCCATCTGGTCGCCGATGTCGATGGACACCAGCATCAGCGCGGACAACAGGCTGGCGGCCAGGAATACCGTGGCGATCGACAAAAGCTTGCGGCGCGGATTGCGCCGCCAGGATTGACGCAGCATGCGCAAAATCATGGCGCTTCTCCTTCGGGAGCGGCGGCGTTCCGCGGATTCGCCGCGCCGTCTTCTTTTGGCTCGGCTGACGATGGCGCCGCCGGCGAGCGCCGCGCGGCCCCGATGTATTTTTCCGGATCGTCGCGGAAAGCGTTCAAGGACGCTTCATCCACGAAGAAATACGTTTTGGTCGCATAGTTGTAACGGTGCGCGGCGGTGGTGTTGGTCAGCTTTTTCCCGCTGACCGGGTCGGTCACTTCTATCGTCAGCACCGTATTGAATAGTTGCAGACCCGCTTCCAGGGATGTCTTGGCAATGACCACGTCCTCCCCCTCGACCTTCCAGTTCTCCAGCGGCACGGGGTTGCAGCCGCCAGGCTTGCCGATGCTGGGTTTGAACATATACACGCCACAACCCACGCAAATGACCTGATCGCCGCTCTGCACATAGCCCTTGTCGCCGCAGAGCAGACAGGCGTCGAAAACCACCGCGGGAGAAACGCGGCCTTCCTGCCGGTTGATGATGAAAAACCGCACCAGCCGCCCATCGTCCGACACCCAGGCAAAGCGGTGCAGGTCGCCGTTCATGAGCGGCGCCAGCGGCAAGCGTATCGTGTCGTCCGCCCGCATCTGCACCGTCGTCGCCTTCGACAGGGTGGGCGGACGCGAAGCCACCAGGTCCCAATACAGCTTGCAGCCGAGCATCGACAGCGCCAGCAGCAGATTCACCAGCAACGATACGCGCGTCCGGCGATAGGCGGCTTCGGCGATGCGCCGCGCGATCAAGTCCGTTTGCGCCAGCCAGTGACGGCGGCGCGGGACGAGCCGCGAGGCGAAGTAGGCCAGCAGTGCCAGCCCGGTCCACGCCAGCAGCGCGTAAGGCGTGAAGTTGTCCAGATTGGTGGTCTTCGCGGCGTAGGAAAGATTGCTTTTGCCAAGTTCCAGTATCTGGAGCCTCATCGAAGCCAGAACGATATTGCCGCTCAAGGGCGTCAACAGGGTCAGCACGGTGGCCGCCAGCAACAGGCCGCGCGCGGAGCGCCGCATCTCGGCCAAAACACGGCACAACAGCCACGACAACAATGCGCACGCCAGCAGCGCCGCCGCCACATTGGCCAGATTGAGCAGCAAGGCCGTATTGATGACATGCGTGCTGGACAGCGAAAGCACCACCGGGGTTCTGCCCCAGGTGACGGCCGCCAGCAAAATCAGGACGTTTTGCCAGAACAATTCGCGCTTGCGCGTGACTTGCCATGCGGCAAACAACAGCAAGGCGCCCGCGTACACCAGATTGAACGCCAAAACGGCCTTCTGCCCGGCGGGAAAAAACAGCCCGACCGTAATACCCACGGCCAGCGCCCCCGCGCCGGACAGCACGGTCGTCCATGCGCCGAAGACGGGCCGATGGCTCCAGTGCGCCGCCAGCAGCAAGGCCGTCGGCAAAAAACAAATCAGAATTGAAGACCAGTACGTCATTGAATCCAGGCGGCCGAACGATCAAAAATCTTTTCATGAGAAAAGGCGTCTGAAACAGACGCCTTTTCTTTTCGAGCATGTTAGCAGCTTTTGCCACGCGGACTCCTGTCCGGACACGGCGTGAGACACCGCGTCAGGCCAACTTTCCCGTCATTTCTTTTTATCAAGCCCCGCGTATTTGAATTCGAAAGACACGTCGAAAGGCTTCCACCAGCGTCCCACGCCGGTATCGGCGTCCGTATGACGGTGCATGCCGCCGGCCGACGGGGGCTGGATATGATACGTCACCTTGTAGTTGCCCACGCCCATCATTTTGATGTTTTGACCATAATGCGGGCCATCGGAGGCCACCATCGGCATGAACGTGCCCTCCTGTTTTTCGCCGGTATCCTTGTTTTCCAGCGTGTAATTGATGGTCAGGTACGCCAGCCATTCGCCCGCGCCGAAACCATTCTTGTTCCCCTCGATCGCATGGATATCCGCTTCCAGGTGGATATCCGACTGGGCCGCGGACAATCCCATGCCGCGAGGCTCCATGTCGATGGGCTGCAAATAGACAGCGGCGATTTCCATTTCATTGATCTTGACCGGTTCCCCCGCTGGAAACTCTTCAAACGCAAACGCGCTTGCGGCCAAAAAAAGACTTCCCGCTACCAGACATACACGAGCTTTCATGTTTCTTCCTTCACGTTGATAAAAAAATGTATCGGCAAACATCCTCATCGCGGCGCCCGGCAGGCCAAGCCCCGGCCGGACAAAACGATTCACCGGACTTCGTCAAAACCGCCAGGACAACGTGGCGGCCACGCTGTGGGTCCTCGCCCTCGGACTCTCGTCGTCGGTCGCGCGCATGTAACCCACCTCCAGATCGAGATCCTCGTTCGGCGAGTAGATCACGCTCATGGCGGCATACTTCGAGCGCACCGTCTCCCCGCCGGAACGGGACCAGTCGATGCCCGTATCGAACGTCAACTGCCACTGATCGGCAATTTCCCAGACGGGCGCCACGGAAAAATGCCTGTTGGTGGCGTTGTCTTCCGACTGGCGGAAACGTTCGCGCCCCCAACCCGCGTTGACATGCACGGCGCCGAACGGCACTTCCTGGCTGAGAATGAAATTCACGCTGCCTGACGTCTTGCCGGTGCCCAAGCCATCGCGTTCGCGCTGCGAGCTGACGGGAAGGGCAAGCTCCGCGCCGATCGCCAGACTGGTGCCGGAAGCTTCGTTTTCGAAAAAATTCCACTTGCCGCCGATGGCGGTGTTGCCGAAACCATCGACACGATCGCCGGGAACACGGATGCGCGCATACGCGACGCTGGCAAAAATGTCGACGGAATCCGTCAACCCGTAGGTATAAGTCACCGGAATGGAATACACCCGTTCGGTCTCTCCCCCGCTCCGCGTGCGTTCCCAATCGTATGAAACTTCAAGCTGATTGCCTCCGGCGCCCTGCACTCCCGTATCGTCGGTGACCATCTGCGCCAGGGAAGGCGCCGAAAACACCGCGCACGCGGAAAGCAGCGCGGTGAACGAAAAAAGCCGTGACGGACTGAAAAGTAAATGCCGCATCGATGACCTCCTGGAAAAAAAATACATAATGAAGAATCGTTCTTGCTTCATTCATCATTCTATGTGAAAACGATTATCGTCTGCAAGGAAAATTTGAAAATTTTTTGAGCCATCGCCCATCTCATTGAAAAACAAGATGAAATTCACGGTGCTCCCGGATGCGCGAGCGTCCAGGGCCTGGACGCCGCGGCATCGAGCGCCGTTTTCAGGTCAATCGGCGGAGACGGATTGGGGCGTGGATCGGGACATGGATTGGGGAGGATGGCGTTTTTTCATCACCGCCAGCGCGACAATGGCGGCCAGCACCAGCGCCACCTGCGGCAATATGGTCTCACGATAGGGATGGATGCCCAAAAGTGGAATTTCGGACACCCAGGACCACAGCGTGGGCTGAAAAAGCTTGCCTTCGATCAGTTCCATCACACTCTTGCCGGCAAAGACAAAAGCCATCAGGTACATGAAAGCGCCGGTGAAAAGAAAGAAGGGTTTCAACGGCAGGCGCAGCACGCTGTAGCGCATGATGAAATACACCGCCGCCAGGATCAGGCCGCCCAGCGCGAAACCTCCCAGCAGCGCCAGATTTCCCTGCATGCCGCTGGTATCGGCCAGCAAGGCCTGGTAAAACAGCACCGTTTCCGCCCCTTCGCGATAGACCGCCAAAAAGCTGGCGAACCACAGGCCGAACAGGGAACCCCTGCTCAGGGAGGAAGAAATCCTGCCCTCCAGATACTCTCTCCAACGCTCCGCCTCGGCCTTGGAAATCAACCAATAGCTCATGCCAAACAAGACCACCACGGCAACGATCATGGTGAAGCCTTCGAGCAGCTCGCGCTGCGCGCCCGCGTTCCTGAACATCCAGTAAAACGCCGCGGCCGTCACCAGGCTGGCCGCCAGGGCCACGATCACCGACTGACGGATCAGCGGCAGCTTGTCCGCATGCTGGTTCTTGATCAGATAAGCGACGATGGCCGTCACGATCAACAGCGCCTCCATCCCCTCGCGCAGGATGATGATCAGACTCATCACCGCCAGCCCCCACGGCGTCTGGCTGCCGCCTCCCAGTTGCAGCGCGGCTTGCGCCAGATCGGCCGATAGACCCTTGCCCTGTTCCTCCAGCTCCGCGAGAGGACGCTGGGCTTTCATCAACCCCACCATTTTGGTGAAATAGCCCTCCAGCCGCGACTTGGCCGTCGCGTCGCGGGCGCCGATGCGGCTCTCCATGCCGGAGGCTTCAAACAAATCGAAGTAGGCATTCTGGACCGCCGCTATCGCCGGCTGCGCCTGGCCCGCCTGATACCGCGCCAGGGCCGCCGATATGGCGTCGTCGATATTCCGCGCCACCTGCTGCCAATCCGCATTGCCGTTGTCGGCTCCCGCGGCATCCGCCATGACATTCACCCCGGCCTTGGCCGGTATCGGCAGATCCTCGAGCTGTTCCTCGATATCCTGCAACAGGCTGGTCACGTTGTAACCAAATTTGGTCATCTGGTCGGGATTGTTCGCCAACTCCATCAAGGCCGAGAATTGCTGGTTGATCCGCTGCGTCTGGCTGGCCGAGCGCTGGCCGCGAATGGCTATTTCCATCTCCGAATTCTTGAAACCGCCAAACTGCGCGCTCTGAATCCTGGCGCGCGCCTCGCTGCCCTTCCCCTGCTGGTACAGGCTGACCGCCTCGGCCAGCAAATCGTCGATCAAACGATAATAGTCATGCCAGTAAGTCGCGATTTTCTCGTTCTCGTAAGCGCCGTGCGCGCCCTGCGCCGTGAGACTGTACCCCGCCTCGATCCTCGGTTGCACGGCGCGCAGCTCGTCCTTGAGCCATTGAATGCGCGCATCCACCTCCGCCACCGGCTTGCCGTCCATGATCATGCGGCGAATCTGCCCGAAAGTCGCCTCCATTTCATAACTCTTGGCCGCCGAAATATTGATCCGTATCGGCCCTTCCAGATTCTCGAACACTTCAAAATAGGCGGATTGGACCGTGCTCTTGGCCTCTTCGATCCGCTTGTCGCGATAAGCCTGTGAAGTGCGATCCAGGCGTCCCTCGATATCGCCGATCAAGGCCTCGAAATCACCCTGGGCGGCTGGCGCCGCCGTTGCCGCCAAGACCGCGGCGAAACCCAATACCAGCAAGATTTTCCGAAACATCTGCGTACTCTCCAAACTCCAATAATAAGAACTATTCTTGATTTTATTCTTTTGCTCATGATAAACAAACACCACCGCGAACTTTTTTTCTCGGGGACAACTTGACGCAAGCCGGCTCATTTCAACGAATATCCTTGAAAATCAATCCGTTGCAGCGGATCGAAAGCTCGAAGCCCGCTGTTGCGTGACGCGCGCCGGAGATTCCCGGCGCAACAGGCACGGGGGAGCCACGGCGTTTCCCATCTTCATCGCTTCAAACGCCATCACGACCTCGCCCTTGGCGGCCTTGTCGCCGACGTTCTTCAGGTAACGGATGATCCGCCCCGGCATCGGCGCGGCGCGCCCGGTTCCGCCAACGCCGCCGGCGGGAGGGCGGCCGCTGTTCGCCGGAGCAGGCATATATTTGATTTTTATAAACAAATGAAAAACGATTTGTTTTGTTGCATTTGCGACACGCCTAGAATCAGGCGCTCTTTGGCAGCGAGGTGCATACGGGCCTGTTCGGCCTCGGCGAAATCATCGCCAATCTGGAAACGCAAAAAAAATCAGCGGCCTGCTTCCAGCCGTAGCCCTGAAAGGAAACCCATGAAACGTCTGTCCCCGTCACAACTACTGTCCCTGCTGGAAACAGAGGAAGAATTCGCCCTGCTGGACGTGCGCGAAGCCGGATTGTTCGTGCAAAAGCATCTGTTCCATGCCTCCTGCGCGCCCCTGTGGCGTCTGGAATACGTGCTCGACCGGCTGGTTCCGCGCAAGACGACGCCCGTGGCGCTGCTGGATCTGCGGGGCGAACAGGTGGAAGCGGCGGCGGCCAAGCTGGAGAG
>JAISNE010000203.1 GCA_031276375.1 Accumulibacter sp. | reverse complement strand
CTGCCTTATCTCGAAAAATTGCACGATGAACTCTCCATTCCCGTGCTCTACGTGAGCCACGCACTGGACGAAGTGGCAAGGCTCGCCGACTACCTCGTGCTCATCGACGCCGGTCGCGTTGTCGCCAGCGGTACTCTCGTGGAGACGCTGGCGCGGATCGATCTGCCGCCGATGTTCGATGACGATGCCGGGGTGGTGCTGGAAGCCGTCATCGCCGGGCACGAAGCGGACGGCCTGACCCGCGTGGAATTTCCCGGCGGCGGACTGTACATCTCGCGGCGCGACAAACCGCCGGGCAGCCGCGCGCGCTGCCGCATCCTCGCCAGCGACGTCAGCCTGGCCCTCGCCGCGCATGGCGACAGCAGCATCCTCAACGTGTTGCCGGCCACGGTAAGCGCCGTCGCGCCCCTGCCAACCCCCGGCCACGTGCTGGCGCAACTCAGGCTGCGCGGCGACGGCGCCCCCCTGTTGCTGGCGCGCATCACCGAACGCTCCCGCGCCGCCCTCGGCATCGCGCCGGGGCGGGAAGTCGTGGCGCAGATCAAGGCCGTGGCGCTGCTCGGATGAGGAGAGACGGCCACCGTGAGCCAGGATCAGGGGTCAGGGATCAGGGATCAGGGATCAGAGGACAGAGGACAGAGGACAGAGGACAGTCAGTTACCGGCGCTACGCGCCGCAATATGACTGTCTTCGGTCATCTGTCCTCTGAATCGCCGCGCTCCTCGCAATGACGGAGTTTCCCCCGCCTTGCTGTGGCAAATACCTTTGTTGTTGAACGGCCGCGGCAATGAACCCAACGCCCGCAACAACGCGCCCAGCCCCCCAACCCCGTCATTGCGAGGGCCGCAGGCCCGCGGCAATCCACGCAGACCTGGAGGACGCCTTGTCGTTTCAGGAAACCCGAGCGCAACTTGGCATGAGCGCGTTCCATCCCCGTGTGTCCGGGAACGGCTCCCGAGCGCGGGGTTTCCTTCCCGGGCGGAGAATCGGGCGCGCCTGTTCCGGCATGTATAATCCACGCCGTTCCAAATGACAGAAATATGACATGCTCTCGCGATTCATGCCCCATGAGGGGAAATTTTTCGATTTGTTCAACGCGCACGCGGAGCAGGTGATTCTGGGCAGTCAGGCGCTGGCCGGCTTGCTGACCGTGTTCAACGATTCCGGCGAGGAAGCGGAAAAGCAGTGCAACCGGGTCGACGTGGCCGAAAAGGCGGGCGACAACATCACCCACGAGACCATGCGCCAGTTGCACAAGTCGTTCATCACGCCGATCGACCGCGAGGAAATCCACCAACTGATCAACGGTCTCGACGACATCCTCGACCTGATCCAGGATGCCGCGCATACGGTAACGCTGTACAACATCCGGCACATCACGCCGGAAGCAATCCGCCTGGGCGAGATCGTCCAGCAATGCGCCGAGCGGGTGCGCGCCGCCGTCGGCCTGCTCACGTCGATGGACAACGGCCCCCGGATTTTCAAGCTGTGCCAGGAAATCGACGAGCTCGAATCCGCCGCCGACCGGGAGATGCGCGGCGCGATGTCGCGCCTGTTCCGCGACGAGCCCGATGTCCGCGAGCTGATCAAATACCGGGCCATCTACGAACTGCTCGAAATCGTGACGGATCGCTGCGAAGACGTGGCGAACATCATCGAAGGCATCGTCATCGAAAACTCCTGAGCGGCGAAGCGCATGGATACCGCAACCGTTGGTCTGGGCATGGTCGCGCTGCTGGTCGGCATGGCCCTGGCGTTCGACTTCATGAACGGCTTTCACGACGCCGCCAACGCCATCGCCACGGTCGTCTCGACGCGCGTGATGAAACCGCGCACGGCGGTGCTGATGGCCGCCGTATGCAACGTGGCGGCGATCTTCATCTTCGAGCTGAAGGTGGCGGCGACGGTGGGCAAGGGCACCATCGAGCCTTTCGCCATCGATCACTGCGTGATTTTCGGCGCGCTGGCCGGAGCCATCGCGTGGAACATCATCACCTGGTACTTCGGCATCCCGTCGTCTTCGTCGCACGCGCTGATCGGCGGCCTGATCGGCCCGGCGCTGGCGCACGCCGGACCGCAGGCGCTGATCGCCTCCGGAGTGTTCAAGGTGATCGCCTTCATCCTGATTTCTCCGCTGCTGGGAATGCTGCTCGGCGCGCTGACGATGATCCTGATGTCCTGGCTGTTCCGCCGCGCCACGCCGCGCCGCGTCGACAAATGGGCGCGCCTGCTGCAACTCTTTTCCGCCTCGGCCTATGCCCTGGGACACGGCGGGAACGACGCGCAGAAAACGATCGGAATCATCTGGATGCTGCTGCTCTCCAGCGGCATGATGCAAGCCGGCGAGCATGTGCCCTACTGGGTCATCGCGGCGTGCTACACGGCGATCGGTCTGGGAACCATTTTCGGCGGCTGGCGGATCATCAAGCTGATGGGACAGAAAATAACCAAGCTGAAGCCGGTCGGCGGATTCTGCGCGCAGGTCGGCGGCGCGGCCACGTTATTCTTCGCCACCGCGTTCGGCATTCCGGTATCGACGACGCACACCATTACCGGCGCCATCGTCGGTGTCGGCGCGATGAAACGCCTCTCGGCGGTACGCTGGGGAATCGCCGGATCGATCGTCTGGGCCTGGGTGCTGACCATCCCGTGCAGCGCACTGGTCGGCGCGCTGTTCTGGGGAGTGGGCAGACTCTTTCTTTGATTCCAGCCGCCCTTGGGATGAACAGGGCGGCAAGATGCCACCCCCACCTTTGGAACCATCCGCAACGACGAAACAAGCGTCCAGAGGACAGAGGACAGAGGACAGAGGACAGTAGGTTACCGGCGCTACGCGCCGCAAATAGGACTGTCTTCGATCCTCTGTCATCTGTCCTCTGGATTGCCACGGCGCTGCACGCCTCGCAATGACGGAGTTTTCCCCGCCTTGCCGTGGCGAATACCTTTGTTGTTGAACGGGCGCGACAATGAACCCAGCGCCCGCGACAACGCGCCCAACCCCCAAACCCCCGTCATGGCAAGGGCCGAAGGCCCGTGGCAATCCAGCGGCTTTCATCCGCGCGATGACGTCAGCTTACCGTTCCCGTCTGAACGCCGAATGGCTATCCCGTACTATCGCGCTTTCCTGCCCGGACTCGTCAAAAAAGCTAAATGCGATGGCCCTGGGCCACTCGTT
>JAISNE010000197.1 GCA_031276375.1 Accumulibacter sp. | reverse complement strand
GGCCATCAACTTCTCGGCGCATTCGCTCCTGTGGCCCGCGTTCCGCGGCGAACTGCTCGCGCTGCTCGCGGCGCGCCGCGCCGCCTCGCGGCTGTGGCTGGAAATCGCCGAATCCGGCGTGCTGGTGCATTTCGACGCCTTCCGCGACCTGTGCCGCGATTTGAAGCCGGCCGGCTGCCGCATCGGAATCGAGCACTTTGGCCACCGCTTCAGCGAAATCGGCCGCCTGTATGGCATCGGGATCGATTACCTCAAAGTCGATTCGATCTTCGTGCGCGAACTCGACACGCACATCGGCAACCAGACCTTCCTGAAAGGGCTGGCGACGATCGCCCGGAACATCGGCATCATCGTCATCGCCGAAGGAGTGAGCAACGAGCGGGAACTGGCGGCGCTGGCGGCGGCGGGCTTCGACGCGGCGACCGGCCCGTATATCCGCGACGCCACGCCGCCTCCCGCCTGACGGCCATGAGCGATAACATATAAAGAATTTCCCTGCTACACTGATCGCCATCGCGGATGGAGGAGTGCTGTCATGGAAGAGGACAGGCTTGAGAGTCTGCCATGGCAAACAGAGGAGAGCATTTTTGAGAGAGGAAAGGGAAAGCCAATGCAACCGGTAACAGAGGGCCCGGCGAGCCAGGGCGAGGACGGAGATTTCCTTGCGCTGGGTCCGGCAGGCGCCTTGGAACAGGAAGGTCAATTGTTTCTGCCGGGCGCATTCGCCAATCAAGCGCGGCGCCCAACCATCCCCCGTGCCCGTCATTCCCGCGCAGGCGGGAATCCAGTATCCCGCGCCTTTTCTGGATTCTAAGCCTGCGCGGGAATGACGGGTATTTTGACCGCCTCGTCTTGAAAAAAGCGGAGGTGGCGCATGAAAATTCGAGGAGAAACATCAGGGACGGAGGACCGTCAGTTACTGGCGCTTCGCGCCGCAAACATTACTGTCTTCTGTCAAGGCAACCTGGAATGAGTCCGGGAAAACGGAATAAGCAAATGGCAACGACAAATTCTCGATACTTCAATCCACGCCCGTGCCTGAGCGGAGGACAGAGGATAAATGACAGTGATATTCGCGGGCGCGAAGCGCCCGGTAACTGACTGTCCTCTGTCTTCTGTCCTCAGTCCTCCGACCACCATGCCCCCAACCCTTCCCACTCCGCGGGCCGTCTACCTGCTGGCCGGGCGGATGATTCCGTGGTTCTGGGCGCTGGCCGCGGTTTTCGGGATCGCCGGTCTGGCCGTTGGTTTTTTCATCGCGCCGGTCGACGCGCGGCAGGGCGAAGGGTATCGCATCATCTTTCTGCACGTGCCGGTCTCGTGGATGTCGATGTTCCTCTATCTGGCGATGGCGTTCTGGGCGGGACTCGGGCTGGCGTTCGGCTTCCGCCTGTCGGGCACGATGGCGCGGGCGCTGGCGCCGACCGGCGCGCTGTTCACTTTTCTCTCGCTGTGGACCGGCGCGCTGTGGGGAAAACCGATGTGGGGAACCTGGTGGGTGTGGGGAGACGCGCGCCTCGTTTCCGAACTGATCCTGCTCTTCCTCTACGCCGGGTTCATCGCCCTGCAATCGGCGATCGACGATCCGCGCCGCGCGGACAGGGCCGGCGCCATCCTGGCGCTGGTCGGCGTGGTGAATATCCCGATCATCTATTTCTCGGTGCAATGGTGGAACACCCTGCATCAGGGTCCGTCGGTCAGGCTGGGCGGATCGTCGATGGCCGCGAGCATGTTCTGGGGGATACTGCTGTGCGCGCTGGCCTGCTCGATGTACGCCGCCGCCGTGTCGCTGATGCGCGCGCGCCGGATCATGCTCGAACGCGAGAAGGACGCGTCCTGGGTGCGGGAAGAACTGGGTTTGCCGAACGAAAGGAGGAACGGAACGTGAGCCACGGAAGAGGAGGGCGCCGTGCCCGGCGCCGCCGCTCCTCTTGCGCGCTTCACCTTTCACCGGAAAAATGCATTGGAACAGCCTGTCCGAATTTCTGGCCATGGGCAATCACGGCCTGTACGTCTGGGGATCGTTCGCCGTCATGGCGGCGGCGATGATCCTGGAACCGCTCCTCCTGGCGCGCGAACGCAAACGCCTGCTGGAGCGTCTGCGCCGCCAGTACCGCGCCGAAGCGCTCGACGACAGCCCCGGTTCCGGTGACGGCGCCGCGACGTCCGGGGAAGGTCCGTGATGGAGATGCCGCCCCGCCGCCAGCGCCTGCTGCTGATCCTGGCCGGCCTGACCGTGCTCGGTCTCATCGCGGCGCTGGTGTTCAACGCCATCCGCGGCAATCTCGTCTTTTTTTTCTCCCCGACCGAGGTAGCCGCCGGCGCGGCGCCGAAAGACCGGATATTCCGCGTCGGCGGCCTGGTCAAGGAAGCGTCCGTCCGGCGCGAAGCCGACGGCGTCACGCTGCGCTTCGTGGTGACCGACACGGAAAAGGAACTGGCGGTGCGCTACAAGGGCCTCCTGCCCGACCTCTTCGGCGAAGGCAAAGGCGCCGTGATCCAGGGCCGCCTCGGCGAAGACGGCGTTTTCGCCGCCACCGAGGTGCTGGCCAAGCACGACGAAAACTACCTGCCGCCGGAAGTCGAACAGGCGGTCGGCGGCGCGCATGAACGGGCGCAAGCCAGGAAGGCGGCGATCGAGGCCACGGCGAAAACGGTGATCGTCAAGTGAACGGCGGAAAATGAAAGAGACGGCGGTGCGCGAGCTTGCGGCTCGCATGGCGGGCGGGACGTCCGCGCTCCGCTCTCTCGCGCCAAAACCCGGGAGCGCGGGCGTCTCGCCCGCTTCGTGGGACTTATCCAAAGTGTAGTCAAACCATCGTGATACGCCTGGAAATGGCCGAAAGCTTGACACGTCAGACTTGCGTATCAACGGCCCATTGAGCGCAACTTGGCATGATTCAAGGTGAAGCGGTTTGCGTCGAAAGTGGATGCCGTTATCGCCGGGGGAAACAAGGGAGGAAAGGCGATACTTTAAAGACTGTCACAAATTTAATCTTGCTCTGTCCCCGACTATTTCTTGATCTCGCACGAATGGCTGTCGGTCCTCATAAACAATACTTTCCCAACCTGGCAACGCGAAGAATTCGGCGACATTGTGTGGCGTGGTGCTGTAATGGCCGTTCGGGAAAACGACGGTCTTGCGGCAGTTCGCGGTAAACAGCACATCGCGCAGTCCGTTGCGTATGCCGATGAACGTACCGGCGTGCTCCACGGCAGCGGGCATTTGTGCGAGCGGCATGTGTAGACGGTATAGCCTTGCGCCGAATGTTCGTCCGCGATTCGTTCCCAAAAGTGTTTATCTCACTCCCCTCTCCCCGCTTGCGCCGCTTTTTTGCAGAATGAAAATATGGCGGCGCCGGATGTGCCATCCACGTTTGCATTCGTTTTCCTGACAACTTCGATTTGTTTATCATGCAAGGCAACGGCTTTTCCGGAATCATCGTCCTGCGTGACATAGCGTAAAAAAGCATCCAGGAATTCGGCGCTTGTTTCCCCAAAGGCGCAATCGATCATTGTATTGCAAATATCGGCATTCTTTGAAAGAGAAATTTCACTCTTGTTTTCCGGAAGAACGCCAAAATTCTGCATGAGTACTGGCTTGCCGGTATATGTAAACATGACCTGCAACGAACTCCAGGCATCTCCATAATAGGCATCGGACACGGCGATTGCCCGGTGCGGATCGGCGGTATCGTCATAAATGCCAAAGCCTTGCCGCCTGTATTCCGCGACAATATCCTGATATTCGCCGTACAATTGCGGACGCATGGATTCATAAGTCGCCGCGCTCATCGGATGCGGCCGCCACAGCAGGACAACGTCGTCTCTCTCCCTGAAGCAGTCAAAAACACGGCGTAATTTATGCAGTACTTTTTCGTTGCCTTCGAGCAATACTTCGATGCAGGTGTTGTACAGAACGACTTTTTTCCGTGTGCCGTCCGGTTTTTCAATCAGTTTCCGCCACGCATCGGGAATTTTGCAATCCTCGCGCTTCGTGTCGATTACCTTGTCAAACTTGGGCGAACCCAGCGCGATGAATTTTTCTTCGAGATTTCCAAATCCACCAGGGCAGTTATTCCTTTTTTCGATTTCCCTGAATACACGAATATAGGTGTCCCTGATTCTGTCTGACTGTACGACGACCTTGTCGGCGTGTAGGGTGCCTGTGCAGGCAACGAATCGCTCCGAAATATTGCCCAGACAGACAAAATAGGGGATATACACGAGCAAATCCGTGAATTCCTTCAATTGTTTGCTGTAAAAATCAGGATGGACGCTTTTTACATGATTATTGTCATCGTAGGGGGAATGGATAACGATAACGTCGGGACGCCTTTCCGCGAAGTTGTATTTTTGCCAGTCAATGATTGGCACATCCTCCGGAAATTCGCCGCCCTCGCAGTGCATCTGCCCGAACGTGCCGTCTGGCCGTCTGTCGTAATACGGAAGCGGAATCACATGGGCGTCGCAGTCCGGGTCCGCGTTCGCCGCCCGCCAGACGGATTCCATCGAGTCCCACATGCTCACCTTGTATGGCAGAAACACCATCTCGATTCTGTTCGGCTTGAGATCGGTTCTGACGCTGTTTTCGATAATGAGGAGTTGTTTATCAAGCTGTTCGAAAAAACCGGAGTCGTTTCCCTCATGAATTGTATCAACGTCGATGCGATGAAGAATCTCGCCGTATTCTTCCAGATGAACCACGGTTCTGGTTCCTTCACCTTCGAGCTCTTCAATGATGCTGCCGATCCGGGATGCGTTTTTCCGGCAATGAGACAGAAGCCCCAGCGCGATCTCCGTTTTTTTTGCGGAAAACAGACGCTCGGCCTCGGCGTGCGCTTCGCCCAGCGTTTGAATAAGCCCCAATAATTGTTTTTGGTGATGTTTTCGCATTTACTGTCCGCTCCAGTTCAGGATCGACCCGCGGCAGATTTGACTGCCGCGTCCGCCGACAGCCAAAGGCCGACGGATTCCACAAGATACCTTGTATCCGGAATAAAGGCCAGCCACGGCACGGGATGCGGCTGGACGGAACGGGATGCCGGTCTGGGCGCGGTGAACATCGAAAGCAAATTTGACGAGCCGCGAACATCCGCTATTCCAGGCGCGGTTCATTATCGCGCGCCCGCAAGAAAGTGATTCCCACGAAGCGGGCGGGACGCTCGCGCTCCCGGTTTTTCGCGCCAAGGAGAAAATGGAGCGCGGGCGTCCCGCCGGTTTTTTCCCGCGCGGCGGCTTCGGCTCATGGCGCCCGTCGACTGAACCAGGATTCCGACCGGAAAAGCAAAAAAAGCCGGGGATTTCCCCCGGCTTTCCGTCTTTTCCCGCGTCCACCGCGCTCAACCGCTCTTGCCAGGTTCATTCCGCTCGCTGAAATATTCCCGCGCCAGCTTGAACACGATCGGACTCAAGAGCAGCAGGGCGATGAGGTTGGGAATCGCCATCAGGCCGTTGAACATATCGGAGAGAAGCCATATCAGACGCAGCTTGGCGAGCGCCCCAATCGGAACGACGAGGGTGAAGACGATGCGGAAGGGCAGCGCGGCATTGTGGCCGAACAGATATATCACGCAGCGTTCGCCATAGGCGCACCACCCGAGGATGGTGGAAAAGGCGAACAGCAGCAGGCCGATGGTGACCAGCCAGGAACCGAATCTGCCCATGGCGACGGCAAACGCCCAGGAGGTCAGCGTGCCGGCGCCGGCTTCGCCGATGCCGGGGACCATCCACTGTCCGGAAACGAGGATCACCATCGCGGTCATCGTGCAAATGACGATCGTATCGAGGAAGGGGTCGATCATTCCCAGCAGGCCCTGCTTGACCGGATTGTCGGTGATGGCCGTGGCGTGCGCGATCGCCGCGCTGCCGATGCCGGCTTCATTGGAGAGCATGCCGCGCGCCATCCCGAAGCGCATCGCCGCCGCGACGGTTGCTCCGGCGAAGCCGCCGACGGCCGCGTGGCCGTTGAACGCGCAGTCGAAAATCAGAACGAACGCGCCCGGCACCTTGTCGAAGTTGGCGCCCAGCACGATCAGCCCGCCGCTCACGTAGATCACCGCCATCACCGGCACCAGCGTGCCCGCGACCGCGCCGATACGCCGCAAACCGCCGAGCAGCACCGCGCTCGTCAGAACCAGCAGCACGATGGCGACGATCCACGGCTCAAGGGCCAAATCGTAAATGCTCGCCAGATGGATAACGTTCGCCGTGATCGCGTTGGCCTGAGCCAGGTTGCCGGCGCCGAAGGAGGCCACCGTCCCGAAGACGGCGAACAGGGGCGCCATCCATTTCCAGTTCGCCCCCAAGCCATTCTTGATGTAGTACATCGGCCCGCCGACGAACTTGCCGTCCGGCGTCACTTCGCGGTACTTGACCGCCAGCGTGGCTTCGCAGAACTTGGTGGCCATCCCCAGGACGCCCGTCACCCACATCCAGAACATCGCCCCCGGTCCGCCCAAGAGAATGGCGGTCGCCACGCCGACGATATTGCCGGTGCCGATCGTGGCCGCCAGCGAAGTCATCAGCGCGCGGAAGGACGTCAGTTCGCCCTTGTGCTCGGGATCGCTATGGCGCCCCCGCCACATCACGGCGAAAGCATGGGGTATTTTTCGCCAGGACATAAAACGAAGACCGACGGTCATCACCACCCCGACGATCAACAGCAAGGGGATCAATACGTAAGGTCCCCAGACGACGCCATTGATGGTGTTTATCAAACTACCGAATGATTCCGACATGACCACTCCCTATACGCCTGTTCTTGGACTGGCCGGCCAGCCAGCCAGATGGCGAAACCCCGCGAACCCTTGCGATGCGCATCTGGCGGAGAGGGAGGGATTCGAACCCTCGGATGCCGTATGACATCGCCTGATTTCGAGTCAGGTACAATCGACCACTCTGCCACCTCTCCGACAAGCGGCGGATTCTAGCAC
>JAISNE010000087.1 GCA_031276375.1 Accumulibacter sp. | reverse complement strand
CTGCTGGCCAGCCGGGTCATCGCCAACGAGGAATTGGCCAGGAAGCGCGGCGAGGCGCTCAAGAACCAGATGATCATCAGCCAGCACGTCATCGAGGAAATGCAGGACGGTGTCCTGGTGCTGGACCGCGAAGGGTACATCAAGCAACACAATCCGCGCACCGAGCAACTGCTCGGCCTGGGGGACCCCAAGGAGCGCAAGCTGGCCGCCTATTCGACCGAACTGGCCCTGGGCTTCCGGAACTGGTCCCTGCGCCGCGGCGACGAGTCCGTGTTGATCCGGGCGCCGGCGAGCGGCATCCACTTGCGCGTGCATTTCATCGCCACCGAGAGTTCCGAGGGCGATGTCCTGGTTCTCCTCGAAGATCTCGGACGCTTGCAGGAACAGGCCAGACAGCTCAAGCTGGCGGCGCTTGGGCGGTTGACGGCCAACATCGCGCATGAAATCAGGAATCCGCTTTCGGCGATCAAGCACGCGGGGGAACTGCTGCGCGAGGAATCCACCGACCCGGCCAACGAGCGTTTGCTGCGCATCGTGCTCGACAACGCCCAGCGCGTCGAGCGCATCGTCAGCGACGTGCTCGAGGTCGGGCGGCGCGACCGCGTGAACCGCGAATTCGTCGACTTGAACCAGACCCTGCCGCTGTTTGTCGAAGAATTCGTGATCAAGGAAGGCGTCGCCGCCAGCGTCGTGCAGGCCGACATTCCAGCGAACGCGGTCATCATATTCGACCGCTCGCATCTGCACCAGATCCTGTGGAATCTCGTCAGCAACGCCTTGCGCCATTCCCGGCGGGGAACGGGCAGCGTCCGCCTGTACGTGCGCTGCCGCGATCATGATCATCGTATCGACATCCACGTGCTCGACGACGGCGACGGGGTTGACGAGGCGCATCGTGAGCAGATTTTCGAGCCATTCTTCACGACACACAACCGCGGCACCGGTTTGGGACTTTACATCGCGCGCGAATTGTGCGAGGCCAACGGCGCCCAGCTCGAACTTCTGGACAATCCGGGGGGCGCCGAATTTTGCATAACGGGAAGGAGTGTCAGGTGAGCACGGACAAGATCGACAGGAAGCGCGAAGAACGGCCGCGCGTACTGGTCGTCGACGACGAAGAGGATATCCGCGAGCTTCTCGACCTGACCCTCGCGCGCATGGGCTTGTCGGCCGATTGCGCCGGCACCGTGGCGGAAGCGAAGCAGATGCTGAAAAAGGGACGCTACAGCCTGTGCCTGACCGACATGCGGCTGCCGGACGGCGAAGGGCTGGAGATCGTGCGCCTGATCTGCGCGGATTACGGAGAAACGCCGGTGGCCGTCATCACCGCCTTCGGCAGCACCGATAACGCCGTCGCCGCGCTCAAGTCCGGCGCCTTCGACTACCTGGCGAAACCCGTGGCGCTCAACCAATTGCGCACGCTGATCAAGTCGGCCATCAACCTGCCCCAGGCCGGAACAACGTGTGACGCGTCGAAGGACAAACTCGCCGGAAGCAACGGCGCCGGCCAGTTGACCGGCAACTCGCCGGCCATCGCCGCCGTCCGTGAAATGATCGACAAGCTCGCGCGCAGCCAGGCGCCGGTTTATATCTCCGGCGAATCGGGCAGCGGCAAGGAACTGGCGGCCCGGCTGATCCATCGTTGCAGCCCGCGCCGGACGGCCCCGTTCATTCCGGTCAACTGCGGCGCCATTCCGGAAAACCTGATGGAAAGCGAATTTTTCGGCTACCGCAAGGGCGCGTTCACCGGCGCCGAAAGCGACCGCGACGGCTTCTTCCAGGCCGCCAACGGCGGAATCCTGTTTCTCGACGAAGTCGCCGACCTGCCGCTGACCATGCAAGTCAAGCTGCTGCGCGCCATCCAGGAAAAAAAGGTGCGCAAGGTCGGCAGCGCGGTCGAAGAACCCGTCGACGTGCGCATCGTCTCCGCCACGCACCGCCTGTTGAAGGACTGCGTCGACGCCGGCACGTTCAGGTCGGATCTTTACTACCGGCTGAACGTGATCGAACTGAAGATGCCCACCTTGCGCGAGCGGCAGGAAGACATCCCGATCCTGGTCGAATCCCTGTTGTCGCGCATGTATCCGGACAAGCGCCCCGAACTGACCGAGGAAGCCATGCGCGCGCTATGCCGCTACGCCTATCCCGGCAACGTGCGCGAACTCGAAAACATTCTCGAACGGGCCACCGCGCTCTGCCGCGACGGCCGGGTCGAACTCGACGACCTGCAACTCGCCAACGATCCGGCGATCGGCAACGGAGAAAGTTTTTCCGGCGAAACGCTGGACGATTATCTCAATCGCGTGGAAAAGCAGAGCATTCTCGAAGCCCTGGCGAAGACCGGCTTCAATCGCACCGCCGCGGCAAGGCTGCTCGGCGTCACCTTCAGATCCCTGCGCTATCGCATCGAGCGGCTGGGTATCGAAGAGGACGCCGGATGAGTATCGACTGGGCGATCACCGACGGCTGGATCGACGGCATCCGCCGCGTCCCGTCGCCCAACTGCGACGACCGTCCCGAAGGACAGGCCGTATCGCTGATCGTGATTCACGCGATCAGTCTGCCGCCGGCGCAATTTGGAAGCGACGACATCGAGCGCCTGTTCACCAACACGCTCGATCCTCGCGCCCATCCCTATTTCGCCCGCGTCCACGCATTGCGCGTATCGGCGCATTTCCTGATTCGCCGGGACGGCGAGATGATCCAGTTCGTTTCCTGCGACCGGCGCGCCTGGCACGCCGGAATCTCGAGCTGGCAAGGACAGCCGCGTTGCAACGATTTCTCCATCGGCATGGAACTCGAAGGATGCGACGAAATCCCGTTCGAAGAGATCCAGTACGACCGGCTCATCCGCCTGATCCGCTGCGTGCGCGCGTACTACCCCGTCATCGCGCTGGCCGGCCACGCGGACATCGCGGCGCCCCGAAAGACCGACCCCGGCCCCTGCTTCACATGGCAACGTCTCGCCATCGAAGGCCTGCCGCCCCGCGTCGCGGCATGGCGCATCGAGCGATAAACATCGCGAGGGCCTTCAGGCCCGCGGCAATCCACACAGACGTGAGAAGCGCTTTGCCGTTTCAGAAAACCCAAGCGCCGCATGGATTGCCACGTCGCGCAGCCCGAGCAATGACGGCGCGGTCAAACCAGCGTGATCCGCAAAGAAATGACCGAAATCTTGACACGCCAGACTTGAGTATTAACTGCCTGTTTGAATGACGCGAAGCTGCGTGCCGAAAATGAAGGTCGGAGTGCTGTTCCCCTCGCCTGCTGGCGGGAGAGGGCTGGCGGTTCCATGGCAATGAATGCTTGGGCAAGCTGACCCGCCGCCCCTCATCCACCTTCGGCACCTTCTCCCC
>JAISNE010000070.1 GCA_031276375.1 Accumulibacter sp. | reverse complement strand
CCCTCTCCAAATTCGGCTTCCTGACTCCAGCCAACGCTTAGATTCGCTTCCTCCCTGATTATGACTTCATTGTCAGAGATTCTTTCGCCTTCAGCTTCGTTTCTTTCACGCTAACTAGTAGTCAGTCATGCTGAAAAGAAACGACTCGATGGGCAAGCTTTCAGCGAAAAATCACGTCAACGATTGTGTCAAACCAAGTTGCCGCCAAACCATCGTGATACGTCAAAAATGACGGCGGTACAGCGAGCCTACGGCTCGCATTGCGGGCGAGACGCCCGCGCTCCTTGGCTCAGTGCGCGAAGGATCGGGAGCGCGGGCGTCTCGCCCGCTTCGTGGGACTATACAAAAATGACCGCAATCCTGATACGTCGGACTTACATATCAACGGCCTATTGAGCGCAACTTGGTATCAAATCAATGTGACTGACTAATAGTCACCGAAAGCGTTTGGTTCATTGTCACGCTCGTTCAACAACAAAATTCCATGGCAAGGCGGGGGAGGGGGAACTCCGTCATTGCGAGGAGCGCGGCGACGTGGCAATCCAAGCGGCGCTAGCAGCCAGTCAAGTTGAATCGAATGCACATGGATATAGCCGAGCGAGTTTTCGTCGAGCGTCCCGGATGGAGAATTGCCACTTGACGGGGAGAGATTTGGCATTGCGTTCGCGGAGATTGGCCTGGATCTCGCGCGGCAAGGTTTCCGCGTCAGGGATGCGTTTGGAGAGACAGGAATTGGACAAGACCGCCAATTCGATCTCGGCAATATTGAGCCAACCGCCATGTTTGGGTGTGTAGTGAAGCGCGACGCACTCAAGGCGGTCATTGCCGACATGCGCGGCCAGTTCGAAGCCTGAAGGCTCCCGCCGCGCCTCCTGAATAGAGCGGAAAACGCCTCGCTTTCCGCTCCAGGCCGGGCCACCATGCCCGCATGAGCGCCGATAAGTTCATCCAGATCGAGAATGCCGCGCACAGCGGCGCCTTCGGGATCAATGCGATTCCCGAGCCAACCGGAGCGCAGTGCATCGCCGGTAACTACAAGGTAGGCCGGCTCAGACTCTACCCGGCGGGCGTGGCGGACGACATCGCCGCCGGCAACGGCATCATCCACAACGGTCAGCCGCTGGTGGAGAACACCCAAGACGCGCTCGCCGGCGAGTGGGTCTATCGCGGCGCCGCCGACTACGACGCCTGCATTACCGACGCCACCAAGATCGAGGACAAGGTAAACAGCGCGGCGCCATCGAAAACGGCTTCAACGAGGGGGCGCCCGAGGTGGCGCCGCGCCGCAAGACCGAGGCGCTTGTGGCGTACAGCACGCGCGGATATCTGCCGCCGCCGCCGTTCTTCAGGGTCATTTTCCGGTAGGTGATGCCGGACGGACGCTTCACGGTGGTAGGCGCGTCCTGCCGGAAATCTCGCCTGTCGCGCGTCCAGCCCGCCGGGCAGAATGTTAATACCAAGTTGCGCTCAATAGGCCGTTCATGCTCAAGCCCGACGTGTCGGAATTTCGGTCATTTGGGGCGTATCACGATGGTTTGACTACAACTTGGCATGAGAGAAGTTCTTCCGTCAAGGCTGTTCCGATTTGCAAATGGCGTTCAGGATGAAAAGGAGCTTGTGCATACAAGCGACCAAGGCGACCTTCCTGGCCTTGCGGGTCGATGTCGTCGCCGATCTGTCGGTTCGGCGCCTTGATGACGGATTCGATGCGGCGCCGGATCGGCTTGGGTGCGCCAGCCATCCGCCTTCGCCCCCTTTCCCCCGAGGGGAGAAGGGGAGGGGAGGGGAGTGGATGCCTTCGGCGCTTTTTCTCCGAGAGGGAAAGGAAAGTAACGCCGCCGTCACGGGCGTGTCATACGACGAACTGATTCACCGCCTTGTTCATGCGGTCGACGATGCCTTGCAGTTTCTCGACCATGACCTGCGTCTGGTTGACCACGGTAATGTTCTGCTCGGTCATGCTGTCTACCTGCTGGACGTTGTGCGCGAGCTGCGTCATGGCTTCCTGCTGCTTGCCGGAGGCTTGCGAAATATCGTTGACCAGCTCGATGGTGCCGTTCATTTCATCGTTGATGCGCTGCAGCGCGTCCTGGGCGGAATGGACCAGTTCGACGCTGTTTTCCACCTGCTGCGCCCCGGTGCGCATGCCGTCGACGGCCGCCCGCGTTTCGGAGTGGATCAGGCCGATGGTCGTGCTGATTTCCTCGGTGGCCCGGGCCGCCCGTTCGGCGAGCTTGCGCACCTCGTCGGCCACCACCGCGAAACCGCGGCCCTGCTCCCCGGCCCTGGCCGCTTCGATGGCCGCGTTCAGTGCCAGCAGATTGGTCTGATCGGCGATTTCCTTGATCGAACCGGCGATCTTGTTGATCTCGGTGGAGCGCTGTCCGAGCATTTCGACTTGCGCGGCCGAATGCTTGACCGTCTCGGCCAGCGAATTGATGGCTTCGCACGCCTCGTCGGAACGCTTCACGCCGGCGCTGGATACCTCGCCGGCGCCGACCGCGACATCGCGCGTGGAGCTTGCGTGCTCCGCCACTTCCCTGATCGACGCGGTGACTTCTTCCACGGCGGCGGCGGCCGACGAGGTGGCCTCGTTCTGGTGTTCGGCCGATTGCATCGCCGCGTACATCCCGGCGTCGACTTCCTGCGTGCTCCGCTGCACCTGCGTGTTGGTGTCGGCGATACCCTGCACCATGGCCTGCACCGATGAAACGAAAACGTCCATGCGCCGGGCCACGGAGCCGATCTGATCGCCGCGGACGACGGTCAGGCGCTGCTTCAGGTTGCCGGACGAAAGCACCGACATCATCCAGCGATCGATCGCGTCGATGTCGCGCCAGACCCTGGGCGCGAAATATCCGACGAAATACAGGGCGTAAGCCACCGAGAAGACGACCAGCGCCTGATGCATCAGGGACAGGATCGGCCCGTTCAGCGTCATCCTGGCCGCCTCCACCAGCCCCAGGACGAATACCAGCATCCCCAGGAGGATCATTTGCGCGCGCAGGGAGAGGAGCGCCAGAACGAGGGGGGAACGCGCGCGTATCGCCCGGCCGTGGCGGATGAGCCATTTCTTTTTCCCCGCGTTGATCTCGGCGTAAATCTTTTCCGCGCCGGCCACTTCCTCGCGCGAAGGCCGGCTCCGCACCGACTGGTAGCCGACCACCTGGCCGTCTTCGCGGATCGGCGAGACGTTCGCCACCACCCAGTAAAAGCCGCCGTCCTTGCGCCGGTTTTTCACCAGCCCGCGCCACGGCAGGCCCGCCTTCAGATCGCGCCACATGTCCTCGAAGGCCGCCGGCGGCATGTCGGGATGGCGCACGATATTGTGCGGCTGGCCCAGCATTTCCTCACGGAGGAAACCGCTGATATGGCAAAACGCATCGTTGGTTTCGTCGATCTGCCCTTTCAGATTCGTCCGCGAATAAATGAATTGATCTTCCGGAAGCAGGGTTTCCACGTTCGTTACCGGCAGGTTTTTGCGCATTTTTTCTCCCTTGGGCGGATTGGAAAGAAGTCCATCGAGAAAAACGGCTCTTCGACAAACCACTTTCGGAAAATAGCGGAATGTGCATCATAGACAGGCCACATCCGTCAGGATAATCTCTTGCAAGGAATCCTTCCATACCAATCATGACTTCCTCCGCCATCCACTACGCCATCCGCCCGGCGCACCCCGCCGCCCATCGCTTCACGGTTTCCTGCACCGTCGCCGCGCCCGATCCCGCCGGCCAGCGATTCGCCCTGCCCGCCTGGATTCCGGGCAGCTACCTGATCCGGGATTTTGCCCGGCACATCGTCGCCATTCACGCCGACGCCGGAGGCAAGAGCGTCCGGCTGGACAAACTGGACAAGCATACCTGGCGCGCCGCGCCGGTCAGGAAGGGGGCGGCCTTGACCGTGACCTGCGAGATCCACGCCGAGGATCTCTCGGTGCGCACCGCGCATCTCGACTCGACGCACGCTTTCTTCAACGGCGCCAACGTCTTTTTGCGCGTGTTCGGCCAGGAATCGCTGCCCTGCCTGGTCGACTTGCGGCGGCCCGAGGGAAAGGACTTCGCCGCGTGGCGCGTGGCGACATCGCTGCCGGTGGCCGCCGGCGAGAAACGTTGCGCCAGACGGCACGCATTCGGCCTGTATCGCGCCGAAAACTACGATGAACTGATCGATCACCCCGTGGAAATGGGCAGCTTCACGTTGATCGCTTTCGAGGCTTGCGGCATTGCGCACGAAATCGCCGTCACCGGGCGTCACGATTGCGATCCGGAACGGCTCACCGCGGACCTGCGGCGGGTCTGCGAGTGGCAGCTCCGTTTTTTCGGCGAACCGGCGCCGATGGCGCGCTACGTCTTCCTGGTCACCGTCGTCGGCGAAGCTTACGGCGGGCTCGAACACCGCGCCTCGACAGCGCTGCTGTGCGCGCGCAACGACTTGCCCTACCCCGGCATGAAAGGTTTGCCCGAGGCTTACCGCACGTTTCTCGGGTTGTGCAGCCACGAATACTTCCACGCCTGGAACGTCAAGCGCATCAAGCCCGCCGCCTTCACCCCCTACGATCTCGACCGCGAGAACTACACCACGCAGCTCTGGGCGTTCGAAGGCATCACCTCGTATTACGACGATCTGGCGCTGCTGAGAAGCGGCGTCATCACGCTGCGGGACTGGCTCGATCTCGTCTCCGCGACGATCGGCAAAGTCATGCGCGTCCCCGGCCGCCTGCGCCAGTCGCTGGCCGAATCGAGTTTCGACGCCTGGAGCAAATTCTACCGGCCGGACGAGAATACGCCGAACGTCGTGGTCAGCTACTACGCCAAGGGCGCGCTCGCCGCCCTGGCGCTCGACCTGACCCTGCGCCACGGGACGCGCGGCAGGGTTTCGCTCGACGACGTCATGCGCGCGCTGTGGCGGCGTTTCGGGCAAACCGGAATCGGCGTCGGAGACGACGACATCCGGCTGATCGCCGAGGAATTGTCGGGCCTCGACCTCGAACGTTTCTTCGCGCGCACCATCCACGGCACGCGCGACATCCCGCTCCCCAGGCTGCTCGCCCCGTTCGGCATCCGCCTGACGTGGGAAAAGGCCAGGACGCCCGCGCTGGGCGTCAAGATCGAAGAGAAAGGCGGCGGCGTCAGGCTGGCGACGGTTTACGACGGCGGCCCGGCGCAGCGGGCCGGACTGTCCGCCGGCGACATCCTGGTCGCCGTGGACGGTCTGCGCGTGACGGTCAAGAACATCGACACGCTGCTTGGCCGCCGCCAGCCGGGCGACACGCTGGCGATCCACGCTTTCCGGCGCGACGAATTGATGCGCTTCGAGCCGACCCTCGG